>JAITQT010000021.1 GCA_031288745.1 Deltaproteobacteria bacterium | reverse complement strand
TGGCGGTTGCGAACCAGTAGTTATCAAGTTTTTTGCTAGCAAACATTTTTATGAGCGAGAAAGGGTTAAGGATTCGATTTTCCCCATCCCAGGAATATCCATCGTAATAGTCAATAATGATCGAAGCGCAAAAACCTCTTAAAAGCAGTAGAGCCAAAAAAAATTAACTAGTAAAAATGGTATGTTATAATTTTTAGGACTTATAAAGGGGACTTTTTGCGCTACGATCAATTATAGCATAATTTTTTTTTTAAGAGACTTTTTTTATCTAAACCCGCTCGGTGCTCCAACCATATATTTTAACTTTGATTAATGTTAAAATTACTAAGCTCCTATAGGGGGCTACATTGTTGCGGTATGTGTCGTTCCTTTCAATAGGCTTAGCCCCGCAACGTTCACATTTGTGAACGGACACCAAATAGGAAAAGCTAGAGGCCACCGGCTAAATGACAAAATCCCAAAATTCTTCCTGGAGGCTCTCTGGGGGTGAGTTGGGTTTTTTTTCAGATAAGAGGTGCAGTTCGGTGTTTTTAACGCTGACCTTAGTCTTTTCGGGAATGCTTTTGGTGATAAAGGCATTGGAGCCGATGACCACACCCTCGCCTATGACGGTGGCACCTCCTAAAATAGATGCTCCAGCGTAAATAGTTACGTGATCTTCAATGGTGGGATGGCGCTTGACCCCATCTAATAAGCGTCCCCCTCTAGTCGAAAGGGCTCCTAAAGTCACGCCCTGATAGATTTTAACATGGTTACCAATTACCGTGGTTTCCCCAATAACAATGCCGGTCCCGTGGTCAATAAAAAAGTGTCGACCAATGGAGGCCCCCGGGTGGATGTCTATGCCGGTGAGGCTATGGGCGTACTCGGTCATGGTCCTAGGGATTAGGGGGACGCCTAGAAGGTAGAGTTCGTGGGCTAAGCGGTTGATTAATATAGCTAAAAGGCCAGGGTAAGAAAGAATAATCTCGTCAAAATTAAAGGCCGCCGGATCGCCGTCATAGGCGGCCTCAACGTCGGTGGCGATAAGTTGGCGCAAGACTGTTAGCCTTTCTAAAAAGATCCTTGTTAAAGAAGAGCTTGAGAGCAAAGGCTCGCGGAGCTGGTTGTTTTGCCTAAAGGCCCGGTCGATTTGTTTTTGAAGATTGTAGTAGACTTCTTCGAGTAAATCGCCCACGCGGTATTCTAGGGATTCGTAATTGAGGGGTTTTTGGCTAAAAAAACCTGGAAAAACTAAGGCTCTAAGTTTATAAATAATATCAATAATTATTTCTTTATTTATTTGATCCCTAGCCTCCACTTTAATTAAAGATTTATGCTCCCCATAACTAGTTAAAAGGCTTTGGACTAGAGGCTTAAGGCTACTTTCTTCCTTCATCTAGATATTTTCCTTAAGTTGAGGCTTTTGTGATCGATCCCCTTTTTAGGAGGGCTGAGTTTAGGGCTGGTTTGGTGTCAAAAGCTAAATTAGCTTATAAAAGCTAATTTAGCATAATTAAGTAATCTTAGTTAAGCAAGAGACTGTTTAAATCTCTGTTTGAGTAAAGTTTCAAGGCTTTCAACTAAGCGATCAATTTCTTCCATAGTGTTATACAAGGCCAAAGAGGGCCTAACCGTGGCTTCCAAGCCAAAACGCCTTAAGATAGGCTGGGCGCAGTGATGGCCGGCCCTTACGGCTACGCCCTGTTTGGAGAGAAAAGAGCCAACCTCGGCGGGAGTAAAACCATCAAGAATAAAAGAAATTACGCTAACCTTATTTTCACTATCACCTATAATCTTTAGACCGTCGATGGAGCGTAGGCGCGAGCTAGCGTATCGTAGGAGACTTTCTTCATATTGAGCCACAGAACTTAGGCCCAGTGAGCTAAGGTAGTCAAGGGCCGCTCCCAAACCCACAGCCCCGGCGATATTGGGTGTTCCAGCCTCAAATCTGACGGGTGGGTCTTGGTAAATGGTGCGCTCAAAGGTTACGTCAGAGATCATATGGCCGCCGCCTTGCCAGGGCAAGGTTTGATTAAGGGCCTCTATAGTGCCATATAAGGCACCAATGCCAGTGGGTCCGTATATTTTATGACCAGAAAAGACCAAAAAGTCACAGCCCAATAAGGCTGCGTTGATGGGGATGTGAGCGACCGATTGGGCTGCGTCTACTAGGGTGGGGACTCCCAAAGAGCGGCAGACGGAGATAAGGGAAGTGATATCCACTACTGTGCCCAAGGCGTTAGAAACGTGAGAGAAGCTCGCAAATTTGGTATTAGGCCCGATAAGCTCAATAAAGCGATGATAGATAAGTTGGCCGCTTTCGTCAGTAGGGGCCACTCTAATTAAGGCCCCGGTTTGTTGAGCGATTATTTGCCAAGGCACAATATTTGCGTGATGTTCAAGTTCAGTTAATAAAATCTCGTCTCCATTAGATAAGCGGGGCTTAACAAAGCCGTGAGCTACTAAGTTTATGGCTTCGGTCGTTCCTCGCGTAAAGACAATGTTAGAGGCTTGCGGGGCTCCGATAAAAGAAGCGACTTTATTTCTAGCGCCTTCGTAGGCGTCAGTTGCAACCGATGCTAGAGAGTGGGCCCCGCGGTGGACGTTAGAGTTCTCCGTTTCGTAATAGCGAACTAAGCGCTCAATAACCGGGCGTGGCTTTTGGGTGGTGGCTGCGTTATCAAACCAAATCAGAGGTTTTAAGCCTTCCATTTTATTTTGAAGGATGGGAAAGTCGTCTCTTATATCATTTATCGAACGCGGGCCAGGGTAAAGGGGCGGCGATAATGGTTTAAGATTTTCATCTTTAAAAGGAAGAAGACTTTCGGAACTAGGGCTAAGATTAGCTATTTTTATAGGGTCCTTAAAGTCATTAAGCCAAGAAACTTGGGAAAAATTTAAGGAAGAAAATTCCGCCTCCAATGGGCCTAAAGGGTCGTCTTGAGCCCAAGGGGCCGAGGGGAGATGGTCTATAAACCACGGGGGGGGTAGACTATCGGAGGCGGGCATTGGGCTATTATTGTTGGAAAGAGTAAGTTCTTTACTTGGATTTACGGCGGAAGTAGGGCCTAGAGCTAAAGGATTTAAGGATAAATTATTTAAGTTTAACCCTGGAACTAGGCCTTGAGGGGCTGGGGAATTTAAAGTTAAAGGTAAGTTTTGGCTCTCTTTGAGAGCCAAAGAGAGATCTATTAGGCTCTGATTATTTATAAAGCCCTTAAGGGGTCTCTCTAGATAGTTTGCCAGAGAGGCGCTTTCTATTTGAGCGCTTGGAAGGCCCGCACTCTGAGACCTCGCGGGGGCAGGTAGAGAAGAGAGCGGGAGAGGCGGTAAGGTCGCTAAAGGGTTAGAGAGCGAGCTTTGGGCTTTAGATAAATCAGGGCCTTGGGCTACAAGGCGAGGGGA
>JAITQT010000011.1 GCA_031288745.1 Deltaproteobacteria bacterium | reverse complement strand
GCGGCAGACTTTAAAATTTTTTCAAAATCAGCCGTCTTTATAAATTATTAAATTTTAGCATATTTTAACGATATCTTAAAATTAAAGCAAATTAAAAAAAATGAAGTAATTTAATGGTGATCGAAGCGCAAAAACCTCTTAAAATCAAAATAGTCAAAAAAATTAACTAGTAATAAGGCTCTGTTACAAATTTAAGGACTCATATAAGGTGACTTTTTGCGCTTCGATCAATGGTGTTATCCTTTTTTAGTGGCGACTAGATACGGTAATTTCTCAGATTAATCTGGCCATGATAAAGTCTAATGTTGAGGCTATCAAAATAAAGGCTGATACTTTTAATTTATTACCAGGGATGAATGCTCCAGATAGGAAAGTCTGGACTATCCTTAACGCGCTATGTTAAGACCTTGATAAAGACCTGGTAGTTTTTTTCGATGAGGCGGACCTACTTACGGGGCCGGGGCTCTTAACGTTTCTAGCTCAAATAAGAGATGGGTATAACACCCGTCATAAACCTGGTAATAATTTTCCTACTTCGATAGCGCTTGTCGGCATGCGCGATATTCGTGATTACATAGCTTCCCAATGCCCGCTTTCCTCCGAGCACTTGGGTAGCCCTTTCAATATTAAAAAGAAAGCGTTAACCCTTCATAATTTTACTCAAACTCAAATCCGCGACTTGTACCTACAGCACACTAAAGCCACGGGACAAATTTTTGAAAAATCGGCTATCGCCGAAGCCTGGCATTGGTCCGAGGGGCAACCCTGGCTAGTCAACGCTCTAGCGGATACCGTCGTAGTTGACGAGCTAAAAAACGACTTCTCCACGCCCGTAACCGGCGAACATTTCGACAAAGCGGCTGAAATCCTTATCAATCGTAGAGACACCCATATTGATTCCCTTCTCACCCGCCTAACCGACCCTAGGGTCATAAAGGTTATGGATGCGGTGTTTGCCGGTACTAAAAGCTCCGTTCTCATTGATAGCGACGACAGGCAATATTGCCTCGATCTTGGCTTGGTTGTCAAAGAAAAAAATTTGACGCTTTGGCTTAACGTTGCCGGGCTTGGTCTTGCCACTACACCTCTTCCCAGCGGACTCGTTGTTACCGGGCCTCAACCAGGCCCAACTGGACAAGGCCTTCGGGAATTTAAAGTTAGATACGCCGCCTCCTAGCTCGGCCAGGATAATCATGATACCGATGCGCGACACTTCGGGGAGAGTCTTTAGGCGCATGATGTAATGCTCATGACCGAGTTCATACAACTCCTACTCGAGTTTGTCTTCGATCTCTGCAATACGCTCGTCCATACAAGCGAGCCCACCTCCAGTTTGAGCCTGATGAGTTGCTCGGACATGGTGCCCGAGACGGCGTCCAAGCAATATCTACAACTTAAGAAATTTCCAAACGGAAGACTTTGTAAAACCCATCCAGTTTGTTTTGAGTTATACTTTTAACTACAGAATAGGGTCAGCCTATTAAGTATTCAACCCCAACAAAATCTTACTAGTTACTAAAGATAGTCAGCCAACATGGTTTTTTCTCTTGACTATTTTTTTTACGAGAGCCCCTTTGTTCCTTAATTTGTGGTCATTGAACTCAGAACTAGTAAAAATACTACTTTGTTGTGACCTCGATTTTATGCTCTTAGGCCTCCTTGTTTTAGCGTATAAGAAGATGTTAAAATCACTTCCGAAAGGCAGTGACTAAGTGAGCATAAAAAAAATTATCGCCCTCGACGTGGGCCAAAAGAGGGTTGGCGTAGCCGCTACGGACGATCTTGGCTACACCGCCCAGCCCTTAACCGTAATAGATAGAAAGCCTCACGGACTTTTCCTAGAGCGCCTAAAATCCCTTTGCCAAGAACGAGGGACTGAGCTTTTAGTTTTAGGCCTTCCCACCAGAACTAATGGACGACTTGGCCCTGAGGCCCAAAAGGTCTTAAGCCTTGCTAGCGAGCTAAGAAATAAACTAAATCTCGACATTAAGACTTTTGACGAGCGCCTGACCACGGCCATGGCCGAGCGCCTCTTTAACGAAGCGGGCGTAAATTGGCATAAAAAGCGAGACAACATTGATAAAACGGCCGCGACCATCATCTTGGAAGGTTATCTAACAAGCCTCAACGCCAAAAGAACCGAATAATTTTAAGGGCTAGTTTTATCGTTTTCCAAAAATTTAACCTGGGTTAACAACTTAATAAATCTCCTAAGGCGATGGCTTCATAAACCCTTACGGTTAGTTTTCATTATATTTTACCTAAATATATCCTAAATTCCTCTTAAATCGAAGTTTATTGTTAAAGGCGAAAATTTCGAGCCCTGAAAAATTCTTTGGATACTTGTTTGTCATGTAAATGAGAGCTAATCATATCTTTGGAAATATCGATGTTTGTTGAAAGACCTATTGTGAAAGCTTTACTTAATTTACTTTAGCTTGAATTATTTTCTTAACTTATAAAACCATTGTTAAGAACGACTTTAACGTCATCTCAGCTGACCTCGCTAGCATTGGGCAAAACAGGTGACCAGTTTGTTTTATCGCTCAGACTTCCGTTATAACGGTTATAGTAAAGCGGCAATTTTTTAGTTTCACAACAAAAACATTCCCATGTTAAATTGTGGTAGAGCGTGCTTAACTCGGTTGTAACCATATTCAACTTCAGGGATTGACTTAGAGTAGGAAAAAACCGAGGTCACACCGTAGCCCACGGCCTCGTATTTCAAGGTCTTTTTTTATCCACTATTTAAAAAAGCTCTAAGTTTTTTGATAATTGAGCGACTCAAAAAGTTGGCTGCAACTTTGGGAAGTTAAAGATTTGTGAAGACCAGGCCCTAAATTTTTTTGCCAATCATCAATGATCGAAGCGCAAAAACCTCTTAAAATCAAAATAGTCAAAAAAATTAACTAGTAATAAGACTCTGTTACAAATTTATGGACTCATATAAGGTGACTTTTTGCGCTTAGATCATCAATAGCATTGCCTTCACCAACCATATAGGCCGTGATTTCAATAATTTCGCTGGTTTGTTATCCGAATGATTGCTATAGGCAGTCCCTTAAACCCATATCATTTCAATACTTTTGTACTAAATCTGTATAGCCATAAAAATATACGCAGAGGTCGGTCAAATTAGGTTGAACATTAAACATTAAGTAACAATTTGGATTATTACTCATCTTGCCGCTTTATTCATCAAGCTTTCCTATTGCTTTGGCTTTATGACGAGGATTTCCATCTGCGTTTCTAAAATATTGTGTATAGATAGACGTATTTATCCCCTTTTGCTCCTACGGATTTGACCTGAACGCCTTTCTCCGCGGGAATATCGACTAAAACTTTTGGAATAGTCATAAGCGCACCTCTTTGTATACTTTAGGTATAGAGTATACCAAAAATTTAGTTAAAATAAACCCTTTGCCAATCTTTTTTTGGCCGCCTTGCCGGCCTCTAGCTTAACCGTTTTTTTTGAGGAAACTTTATGGGCGACAAAAGCGGCCCTTTAAAAAGACCCAGACTTCCGCTCAACGTTAAAAAAATTCAGACTGGACCTAGTCTAACCGGCCGTATGATCGGTCTAATTGGCTTAGCCGTAGTCTGCGCTCTATTTTTTGGCTTTTTCGCCCTTTTACGCTACGGCGATAATTTTCTGCCCCCCGAAAACGTTAGCCGCGAAATCATAGTCGACATCCCTCCCGGGGCTACTGCAGCCCAGGTGGCCGAAATCTTACATAAGGCCGGCGTAATCCGCTCTACCGACGCCTTTATGAAGGCTATTAAGATTCGCGGCTACATTAAGAAAAATACCGGCCTTAAAGCTGGAGAACACGTCTTAAACCCCTCTCTTAGCGTCTGGGAAAACCTCTCCCTTTTAGTTAAAGGCAACTTTAAAGTCTATAATATCACCGTGCCCGAGGGCCGCTCTATGCGCGAGATAGGCAAGAGCCTAGAGGATGCGGGCTTGGCCAACGCCTCGGAATTTTTGGCCTTGTGTCGAAACCATGAGTTTATATCGTCTTTAGGTTTTCACGCTGAAAGCCTCGAAGGTTTTCTCTTTCCCGAGACTTATGCCTTCACTAAAAACACCCAGGTGAAGGACATAATCAAGGCCATGACCAATCAATTTTGGAAAGTTTGGAAAAAATACGACGCTTTAGCCGCCAAAAAAGGTCTTTCAGTTAACGAAGTGGCCACTTTGGCTTCAATAGTGGAAAAAGAGACCGCCTCCCCCAAGGAGAGGCCCATTATCGCCCAGGTCTTTTTTAACCGCCTAAAAAGAAAAATGCGCCTCCAAACCGACCCCACAGTCATTTATGGAATAGAAAATTTTGACGGCAACCTCACTAAGGCACATTTGGAGACTCACCACCCCTACAACACCTACCTCATCGCTGGACTCCCCCCCGGCCCCATCGCTAACCCTGGCGAGGAAGCTATCAAAGCCGTCTTAAACCCATCGCCCGGTCAATACCTCTATTTTGTCTCCAAAAACGACGGCACTCATCACTTCTCGGAAACTTTGGCCGAGCATAACCGCATGGTCAACCGCTACCAAAAGGCTCAACGGGGCTCGTAGCCTCTAACGCCAAAAAAATAGAGCTACATGAAGCGGCCCCACATTATTAACAAAAACATACTGGCCGAGACTGTACCGACCTTTGCGGTAAATCTCTTGATCTTTACCTTCATTCTGTTGATGGCTAGGATCATTTCCTTTACTGATTTAGTCATCAACAAAGGGGTAGGTCTTTGGATTATATTTAAGGTATTTTCTCTAATCATACCTAAAATGCTATCCATGGCCATTCCCATGGCCACGCTCTTAGCCACCCTAACCACCTTCCTGCGCCTTTCGGCTGATAACGAGTTAACCGTCCTTAAAAGTTCGGGGGTCTCCCTACACCAACTACTGACCCCGGTCATTGTCTTTGGCCTGGCCTCGGCCATGGCCACGGGTATATTTCACATCTGGCTCAGCCCTAAGGCCAACTTCCAGTTTAGAAAAGAAATTCTAGCCTTAGCTAAGGCTAGGGCCGATTTAGCCATAAAGGAGCAGACATTTGTTAGAGAGTTTCCAGGGCTAACTATCTACGTGGGGCAACTCCCCTCCCACTCTAAAACCATGAACAACGTGGTTATAAACGATCGCCGCTCGCCTAACGAGAGCGCCATTATCGTTTCTAGGAGAGGAGAGTTGGCCATAGACCCTAGTGAAGAATTTCTCTTATTTAGGCTCTACGACGGAGTTATCGATCGTTTTTACCAAGATAGAGAATCGGTTGACACTATTTTTTTCGCCACCTACGACCTTAAAATTTCTCCGGGTGAGGAATTTGAGGATACCGCAGGGACTAATATTCGCGGGATGGGCCGCCAGGAGATGGGTACTAAAGAACTTTTGCTGGAAGCTGAAAAACGCCAAGACGACCCTTTAGGCTGGGCCTATATCTATCTTTTGGAGTGGCACCGCCGCTTTTCTTTCCCTATGGCTAGCCTCATCATGGCCTTAATAGGCATGCCTTTGGGGGCTAGCTTTAAAAGTAAGGGTCGAAATTTTGGAGTCTTAATCGGCCTAATTATTTTTGTCATTTATTACGCCATCTTTTCCATCGGTTGGTCTTTTGGGGAAAGTCGGCACCTTTCGCCCTTCTCGGCGGTCTGGTTGGCCAATTTTTTGGCCTTTATAGTGGCACTGTGGCTATTAAAGGGGTTAAACCGCTCCGAACCAATCGATCCCATCGAGAACTTTAAGCGGTTCTGGGCCTCTCTACCACTTTGGAGCCGAGGCAAAGAAAGATAGGATATTGTACTAAAGAACAAAAAAATGAGCGTTATTTCCCGATATTTTACCTTTATTTTTTTTAAGCACTTCTCCGTCTGCTTGACCGGCTTTGTAGCCCTCTACCTAGTGGTTGATATTATCGAAAAAATTTCTGATTTTATTTCTAATAATATCCCTATACGTACTATATTCACTTATTTTTTTGCTCAAATTCCTACCGTCATAATTTTACTATCCCCTGTAGCCGCTTTAACCGCAACTTTATTAACTCTATTAATTTTAGCTAGAAACTCTGAGATAGTGGCCTTTAAAAGTAGCGGGGTTAGTCTCTTTAGGCTCTCGCGCCCTTTAATTGCCTCCGGCCTGGCCCTTAGTTTCGCTATTTTTCTACTCTCCAACCTAGCTGCCCCCTCCACCGCAAAACTGGCCAACCGCATTTGGGAGGTCCAGGTCAAGCGCTCAAACGCAGTCGATTCCCAATTTGTGAGTGATGTTTGGATTAAAGAACCTAGAATATTTCAGCGCCTTCAATCCTACGACGAGAGCCAGGGCATGGCTATGGGCATAACTATCTTATTATTAGACGACCGACTCGATTTAAGTCGGAGAATAGAGGCCCAATGGGGAGTTTTTTCAGCTCAAGGACTTACGCTTTATAAGGTCAAAGAAAAGATATATCGCCCTAAAACCAATCAAACCCCACAAAGCTTTACCCTTAAAATCTACCCCTCGCTTTTTCTCGCCAACATCCCCGTCCCCCCGCCTGGAATTGGGCGCCGAGGGGAAACAAAAGCCGACGAAACAAGCGTGGTAGGCCTATCGGAATCTATAAACAATCTCAAGGCCGAAGGCTTTAATCCTGTCCGTCAAGAGGTTGATTTTCAGTTTAAAATATCCGGACCCTTAATTTCTTTAGTCATGGTCATATTGGGCATCCCCATAGGCTTTTGGCGAGAAAAAGGCGGCAGCGTGGCCGTGGGCTTGATTATCGGCTTAATTTTATCCTTCTTCTATCTTGTGGGCCAAGAAATCTTTAAATCCATGGGTTACGCCTCCGTCATCCCCCCTTTCATGTCCGCCTGGCTGCCAAACATCTTTTTCGGCTTAACCGGGCTCTTTCTTTTCTCTCATGTCAGGCAGTGATTACAAAAAATTGGCCTCCCTATTCGGATTTTTAAGCCTTAGCCTTGCTCTTAATTTAGCCAAAATCTCAATTATAAATATTGACTAATCGCCCTCTCTATAAGAGAGCCATGCGTCTTGGTTTAATTGTTTATAAGGCTAGGCTTAAACTTATTGACTAAAGGCCTTGGCCAGCCAAAATTTTGTCTCCTCGACGATTACTTATACAGTGTGCTATAATTAAATCAGGTTATAATTTTTGTAACCGTTCTATAGGATTTTTTTCACCCCACGTTGCAGCTAGCCGCGACTTTCAAGTTTTAATTGAGTTTTACCATACACCTTAAAAGCTTAACAATGGTCTTTGGGGGGTTCTACTTAGGTTGGATCCGACCTTCTCTTGATATCAGTATTGAGGTTAAACTGACTAAGCTTATATAGGAGGCTAAATTGTTGAGGTACATGTCGTCCCTAACAATTGGGCTTGATGCCGCAACGTTCACGACCAAGAAGGCTTAAGAACGGACCCTAAATTTTTTAGCTGTGCTTTATTAGCCGCCATTTATAAGCCATATTAAATTACGCTTTTCAAATAGTAGCTAAAGGCTTATTACCGTTAGCTTAAAGGCTTGTTAAGAGTTTTAGTTAACCAAACTGGAATGTTTAAACCGCATCCTTCTTTTTTTTATGCTGCTTCGTTAAATTCTAGACCTTTTAAAACTATCGTCGATTTCTATGCTAATCTCGCTGGGCTTAATTGGCCAAAACATCAGCGCAACCCTAAGAGCTGCTTTTGAGGAAAAAAATGAAATTAAGATTAGCCCATCTCTTATTTTCCTGTTTAATTTTTATAGCCGGGCCAGCCTTAGCCGCTAAAGTGGTTATCTTCCAACAAAACTCTAACCTTTATATAAACCAAGCCGCCTCTGGATTTAAGGACTCGCTGTCCAAAGCCGGTTTGGAGGCGAGCTATAAAAATTACAACGCCCAAAACGATCGCTCCGAAGCGGCTGAGATAGTAAGGCAAATTATAGCCGACCAGCCGGATCTAATTTTAGCCGTTGGCACTATCGCCGCTCAAACTACTGCCGCTAAGATTAAAGACGTACCGATTCTTTTTACTGCCGTGACCGATCCGGTGTTCGCGGGCGTAACGCAATCTTGGGACAAACCAGAAGGCAACGTGACCGGCACCTCCGATCTTAGCCCGCTAGCCGACCAAGCGGCCCTGATAAAAGAGATTCAACCCGACATAACCACTGTGGGCGTTATCTATAATTCGTCGGAGATAAATAGCGTCGTTCAAGTTAAAGAATTTAAAAACATCTCTCTTGGCTTGGGTCTAAAAGTGGTGGAAGCGATCACCCCCAATAAAGGCGGAGTATATCAAACCGCTCAAACGCTAATCAAAAAAGTTCAAGCCGTTTTCGTGCCCACTGACAATACCGTCATCTCGGCTTACGAGTCGATTCTCAAATTTGCTTTGACCCAAAAAACGCCCCTCTATACCGCCGAAGCCAATCCCTTGCGTAAAGGCGGGGTAGCCTCCATCTCTCTTAACTATTACGAACTTGGCCTGAAGACGGGAGAAATGGCCATCAAGATCCTAACCAATCAGGCCAAACCGGCGGATCTTCCAGTGGAAAAAGAAGATAAATTTAGCCTAGTTCTAAACGCCAAATACTCTAATCTCATTGGCCTTAAAATTCCTGAAAAGGTCTTTGAACGGGCCCAAGAAATAATTCAGTAACTATTTTAAATTTAATTTCAGAATAACTCTTTTTTTGCTTTTTAAACCATGATTAGCAATTTATAAGGCTATTTTAGCCTAATTTTAAAGCTCGAGCCCTATGGGTTCGGGCTTTTTTTGGCCCTTACTCTTTTAGCCCAAAGCTTTAACAATGCGCCGAAGAGAGAGCTTTAGATAGGAGGGCTAAAATTTTGGCCCGCAACTTGCTTTTAGACTTTTCCGCCTAAGGTTTTTTTATCGCTTAACAGGAGGCCGCGCAATGATAGATAATCTAAACAAAAATTTATTCGACCGTCAATTCGACGTCATGGGCGGAAGCATGGGGCTAAGGCTAGCCCGTCACGATTTTAGTTCCAACAACTTAGCCAACATGGACACGCCCGGCTTTAGGGCTAAACACCTTAATTTTGAAAAAGTCTTGGCCAATAACCTTAAGAGCGGCAACTTAGAATTACTAGCCCGCCAAACCAACTCTCGCCACATTGCTAAAACTGATAGCAACGCCTTTGAGCGAGCCTCTAAAGCGGTTAAAATGTCGCCTTATGGCTGGAACGAGTACAACGACGACGTCTTAGATATTGACCAGGAAATGACCTTATTAACCAAAAACCAACTAATTTATAACACCACCGTCCAAATGCTGGCCAAAGAATTCGACAATCTTAAATATGCCATAGGAGAAGGAGGCTCGAGATAATTCATCATGGATTTTCTAAACTCAATGGATATCAGCCAATCTGGCTTAACTAGTCAACGTCAACGCATGAATATGGTGGCTATGAACCTTAGCCACATGAACACCACCAGAACTCCCGACGGCGGCCCTTATCGACGCAAAGTGCCCATCTTCGAGACGGCTCCCTACTTTAGCGGAGCCAGAGGCTCCAGGCCTAGGCTGGACGGAGAGCTTCAAGATGTTCAGGTCAGGGAAATCATGGAAGATCGGCGAGATTTCAAACTTATTTACGATCCGAGCCATCCTGACGCCGACGAATTCGGCTACGTGCTGACCCCTAACGTTAACGTGGTCCAGGAAATGGTAGATATGATCTCTTCTAAGCGTAGCTACGAGGCTAATATCACCGCAGCCACGGCAGCACAGAACATGGCCCTTAAATCTTTAGACCTATTACGGTAAGGGCTTTGGTTTTTTAGGCAGAGGGTATTGTCAAAATTTTGACACCATCCTTGAACGAACAAAAATTAGACTTAGCCTTATCGCTATTTTTTAGAGGGCCAAAATGATAAATTCAACCGTCAGCTCCACGGCCACCCCGACCCCGCCGCTAACTAAATCCTTAGGTGTTAAAAACGACCCTAGACCGGGTTTTGTCGATCACCTTAAAGCAACTTTAGAAAACACCAACGATATGCAGTTTAAAGCCAAAACGGCCATGGAGGACCTATCCACTGGCCGCAACGGCAACATCCACGAAACTTTGTTGGCTATGAGTAAAGCCGAGACTTCCTTTAAAATGCTCATGCAGGTTAGAAATAAGGTCCTTAACGCCTATCAAGAGATCATGAGGATGCAAATGTAGCCTTTGGCGATTAAAGTCGCCATTTAGCCAAAAGCCCCGGGCTCAGGCCTCGGGGCTTTTTTGTCTTGAACGTTTGACCTGCGCCTCTTACTGTGTCCGTTCACAAATGTGAACGTTTAAGGGCCCGTTCACAAGAGAGTACGCTGCGGGGGCAAGCCTATTGAAAGGGACGACACATTCCGCAGCAATGTAGCCCCCTATAGGAGCTTAGTAATTTTAACATTAATCAAAGTTGATCGAAGCGCAAAAAGTCACCTTTATCAGTCCTTAAATTTGTAACAGGGCCTTATTACTAGTT
>JAITQT010000426.1 GCA_031288745.1 Deltaproteobacteria bacterium | reverse complement strand
CTCTGGTGTTTTTAGTTTATCCGGCCCTTTTTTAGCTGCTTCTGGAGGGTCCTCTATGGGCTCTTGGCCAACGCAGTTGCTAAACCACAGAAAGACGCCCCCTTTGGGGGGGGGGGGAGTCTCTGGCGCGTAATCGACCGACTGGCCGGTTAGCTGGGCTAATTGAGACAAAATAGGTCTAGTTAAGCCCTCAAGGGCGATCATCTTTATAAGATTAGGAACGGTTTCCGGGTTTATGGGACCGAGGGCCGGAAAGAGAGATATTATGTCCCAGTTGGGGATAGCTAGGCCCCAACGCTCTAAGCCTGAGGCCAGGCCTAATTTAACCCATTCAGAGGACGGGTCCTCGACTGGGTTTAATAAAGGCAAAAAAGTTATCCTAGCTGGCCCTGAAACCGTCTCAAAGTTAGCCTCTCTTTGAAAAACCAAAGAGACGGCGCTTAAGAGTGCAGCCCAAGCTTTAGACATGGCCGGCAAGGAGTAGGGCTTTAACTCTCCATCTCCTTCTGGTCGGTCTAGGACCGTCATGGTTAACCTTCACGCCCCTTAAGGGAAGCGAGCCTAGCTGAGCGGCGTAATTTTTTCTCGGTCTCTTTGCTTTCTTTCTCTTTTAATTCGTCTTTTCTTATTAGTTCAAAGCTTATGGGCGTGCCGCTTCGCTCTAAGGCCCTTATCAGGCCATCTTTGGTGGCCACTAAGGTCTGAAAAGCTCCTTCGTCGCCGCTAATAAACTTAACCTCCAATTGACCGTCTGGAGTCCTCTTAAGCCTAATTTCAGTATCTAACAATAATTGAGGCTCAATCATTATACGCGCCTCTCCATCAATTGAGTCTGGTTGAGTGACTAAAATGCGGCTAACCAAACCAGCCATCAACTCGCTATCTAGCTTGATGGTACCCTGCGCATTAGAAGCCGATTCTACTATCTTTTTCTCCTCTACCTTACTCTCGTGCGGAACCCCGCTGAGAGATGAGCTAATGATAGAGGAAACATCTTCCAAAAGAGCTTTAGTTGGCCTAGTCTTTTCCGATTCTGGCCCTATGTGGCCGTGATCACTTTTTTTTTCGCTTGTGCCCATAGCCCTTTGGAAGCGACTTTTAGTTTCTAGATCGACTACGTTTAAAATTTCACGCCTTTTAGCTTCTAGCTCGGCCTTATTAGGAAATCCGGGCCTGGTATTTTCCGACTCGGTCATAAAAGGAACTTCGCTTTTGTTAGTTTCAGACTCATCGGGATTAAAAGCGTCACGCCTTGTAGTTGCCCCCGTGGGTGCTAGCTCGATAGATTCTCTCTCCTTACTCTTCTCTCCTTTTCTACCACTTAGAGGTAAATTTTCCCTGCTTAAAGGCCCTATATCTGGCTCTTGTAAGCTGGCCCCTGAGATAGGCTGCAATTTGTCAAGGCTTTGCTCTGGCCTTGGTTTGTTTTTAAGGCCTTCCTCGCTTGATTGAGCGGTAGAGCCACCGCTAAAGCCGCTAACGTTACCGATTCGGTCTACCATGGGAGTTATGCTCCTTTTTTTAGATTAGCTGGGGTGCTGTTATGGAGCGCACCTACTTAATAAAACTTTGCCTAGCTTAGCCGCTTAAGACCTAAAAGCCACCAGTTCCTTAGTCTTAGCTTAGATTTAGCGAAGAGGACAATTTTTCGAATCGGCTTAATAATAGTTGAGGGCCACCTTTAAAAATACAACTAACGATATATTTTATACCACATTACTACCCAACAAACAAGAAGGCTAAGGCTTGACTAAGGTAAAATCTTTGAATTTTGTGAGACTTCATAGAGCTTAATAGCATTTTCTGAAAATAAATATAGCTTTTATATTTAAACCATGTCATCATTAATTTAAAAATGTTATTTTACTTTAGAAAAAAAATTATTTAAATTTATGCGATTTTACTAGGCAAATAAGATTCTATCTATACGTAGTCTAACATTTTTTGTAAAATTTAATAAGTTAAATAATTTGTACCCTCCAAAATATTTTTATGTCCAGGCTGGGCCTACTATAAAATTAGAAACATTCTGCCAAAAATGAGGCGGCTAGCTAAATTAAATAGCGAGTCAAATTCAAAGGCCTAAGGGAGGCCAAAAAGGAGCTAAAAACGAAAAAAATTCAACTACAGTATTTTTGTCTTTAAGTCTGGTCATAACATGAAAATGCACGGCCAGTTTTAAATATAAGTAAATTTCTTTCTTCTTAAGTTCATTGGCCAAAAAATTTCAAGCTGGGCAATCGGTGACCTAGGCTAGCCAGTCGTTTATCCGATACAGCCAACTGTTAACCTTTTGCGGTATCAATATTGAAAAAGACGATTTCAAAAGCGAATGCACCTTTCCACTGCGCACAAGATATGGGCTAAAATAGTAATCTCCATCAGGCCCAATAGAGGTGGTATCAATGTTAAAATTACCGAGGGCCGGCCAAACGTTTTCCAAAATTAGAAAGAATAATTTCCTTTATGTGGATAAAACGAAGGTCCTTTATCCAATTATTAAGGATGAAGGCTGCTATTTCCTCTCTCGACCCCGCCGGTTCGGAAAATCAATGCTGCTTGACGCCCTTAGAGAACTTTTAAAGGGGAATCGCGATCTTTTTAAAGGTCTTTGGATC
>JAITQT010000406.1 GCA_031288745.1 Deltaproteobacteria bacterium | reverse complement strand
ACCTTGACCAGGCTGGTTTCAAGAATACTGTCTTGATAACTTATCGGGGCTTCGAAACGCTTCGTAACCTAGAAAAGCACATCTTGCGAGGTCAGCCAATGATTATGTGTGCCAAGACTCGCCAGAAGCAAGTTATGAAAGCGAGTGAGGGGTTGGGCGAATTCAGTGGTATTCTCGAGGCGATGCGCGTCGATTCCGATGCTGAGATCTACCACAAGCAATACGACCTCGACTATCGCGTTAAAAGTGTCGGCGAGTCCACGAAGGCGGACGACCGGTTGAAATTGAACCTGTACTTCGACTCAATTCGTAGAAGTCGAGAGTTGCTACAAATGGACATCGCCTTAGACCAGCAAAAGGACTATCTTAACCAACTGCTTAAAAGCGGAGGCATCCCCGAGGACCACAATAGGGTTAGGCGGGAAAATAGCTATTACAAAATCATCTATGATCAGGCTACCGGGGCCCTTAAAAGCTTCGAGCGCGATGAGAGGAAGGTGGCTAGGGATAGTAAGTTATCAGGGTTCTTCTCTATCATGACCCATAAACTTGACTTCGACGCCATGAGAACCTACCGCTCCTACCGCCTATGTGACGAGCAGGAGAAGTGTTTTCAGATGATGAAGGAGCAGATGGTTTCCGACAGGCAGCAGAACTGGTCTGAGGATGGCCAGACAGGAAGACTTTTCATTCTGTTCGTCTCACTCATCTTGGGTTCTCACGTGCGCCATGTCTGGAGCAGCACAAACTTGCGTGGCCTCTTTTCTTCATCTCAAGAGGTGCTCGACGAGATGCGCTCAATTCGTTGCATTGAGCATACGAACAGGGCCAAGGTAATCACACCGTTCGTGGGATCGCAAGTGGCCATATGTGAAGCCTTCGGATTTCCGATACCTAAAGACTGTACGCTTACTTATATTTCTCGCCAGAAACCAAAACGAAAGTGGGGTCTGCCACCGGAAAGAAAAATCGAAACAAGTTCTATGTAGATAATTTTGTAAAATTCACGTTAATTAGGCTCTCTAACCAATCGTTTTTAAGTCAAAGACCAACGTGAGGCAAGGACGAAGTCAGCGGCTTTTTTGATTTCCGAGGTGGTTATGCACTCAGTTCTTTTCGTCGGCATCGGTGGTTTTTTCGGGGCTTGTTCTCGTTACTTAATTACCCAAATAATGAAAGAATTCTTCCCAAAGTTTCCTTTTGGCACTTTGCTCTCAAACCTTCTGGCCGGATTTTTGATAGGCTTTATTATTGGCTTTGAGCGACATAGTGCGTCCTTAGACAATAACTTAAAGCTCTTTTTGACCACCGGCTTACTAGGGGGGTTGAGCACCTTTTCGACGTATAGCTTAGAGACCATAGTCATGATTGAAAACGGTCAATACGCGGCCGCTGTGGCCAATACTCTCCTTAATTTGTCTTTAAGCTTAATCTTCGTCGTTTTTGGGCTTATTGCGGTTAAAATTTTGTTAAAAGCTTAAATCTATCTAACGGGCTTTGTCCGACTAAAAAGAGAGTTAGCTAGGGGCGTTAAAAAGCCATCGTCCCCAAAGATACCTCTTAGCTCTCTTAGCTAAGTCAGGCCTTAGGCCTAAAATTAAGGTATAAAGAAAAAATCTATTATTAGCCAGGGGCTAGGCCCCAAAAAAGAAAGAGGCTAGCTGTGAAAGAAGCTAAGACCAAAAAAAAGGTTTTCGAGCACCAATTTAGCCACATCGACGAGAGCGGCGCGGCCCGCATGGTCGACGTTAGTGCTAAAAGCGAGACGAAAAGAGTGGCCGTGGCCAGAGGCGAAATTGAGTTGGGGCCCAAAATTGCTGCCGCAGTTGCGGCCCAGAGCGTGGAGAAGGGCGACGTATTGGGCGTGGCTAGGGTGGCTGGGATAATGGCCGCTAAGAACGCTTCGAGGATTATTCCTTTGTCGCACCCTCTTTTTTTGAGCGCCTGTGAAGTGAATTTTGAACTCGATAGCTCTAGCTCACGGTTAACGGCTATTTGCCGGGTCGTCGCCAACGGCTTGACAGGCGTGGAGATGGAGGCCCTTTGCGGGGTCAGTGGGGCCCTTTTAACCGTTTATGATATGTGTAAGGCCATAGACAAAGCCATGGTTATTGGGCCTATTAGGTTACTAGAAAAATCGGGCGGAAAAAGCGGCTTGTGGCAGTATAAAGAAGCCAAATAGCCACAAATTAGTTAAGTTTTAAAAACTAGCCAAAAGCCTTTTATTATATTAAGCGGTAATAGGGCTCATCGGCGCAGGCCCGGCAAAGGATTTTTCCCTCTTTAATTATTTCTCGACCATCGTTAACTAGCTCGCCGCATTTTTGGCAAATCACGTGGCGCTTGGATTTGCCAGGTCTATCTAGCTCTGGGAGTTCTATCTTTACCTTTTCGACGGTTAAAATTTCTTCGTCCGCATAGTGGCTCCAAAATTCAACCGGGTCGCAGTCGGAGGGAGCACGTGGTTCGGTTTTGCCGGCAACCCTTACGGCTTGGTTGGTTTCTAAATCAAGAAACGATACCGCCGCTTTACCGTAGTCTTTAAACTTAATCCGTCTTTGCCCCGGCGTAATCCCGGTGACCACTATGATGGCGTCGGCCACGCAGCGATCGGATTCTATAAATAAGACCACGCTTTTATTGGTATTGTTAGGGGCTAGGCCCAAGGCCTTAAGGCCGGCTAAGGCAAATCTTATGCCTAAGATTTGCCCGCTGCAAAGGTGGCCGTGAAAGGCTAATGTTTTATCGACGTATTTTTTCCAATCACACATTCTTTAGCTCTCTTAAATTTTTCCGCTAGGCCAAGAGATTTATCTCTTTTCGCCAAGCCAAGAAGGCTGTCAAGGGGCGAACTAGATTAAAATTATTAGGGGAGGCCGTAGATCTTAAGGGTCAAATCGCCTGCGGCCTTAAGTTGCTCGGGGGTGTTTAGGTTTACAAAGCCCCCGTCGCGAAGATCGCTCTCTTCTAGATCAAGACTTTTAAAGTTAATAGAATTTGATATCTCCATCGGGGCTCCGCCCCCCCGACAGAGCGTTAGGCGTAAGGGTTCGCAGGCAGCCGGACCGTAGAAGGCGTAGAGGGGTTCGTAGAATTGGCCGCAGCGTGGAGCAACCATGTCGGCCTTTTGTTCGATGGCCAGATGGGCCATTTTTTTTATTAAGTTCCAATCTATAACGATCATATCCCCGGCCATGACGAATAAAAATTTACCTTTTAAGGCTAATAAGGCCGCCCGGATAGCTCCAGCCGGTCCGGCCCCAGGGTGGAGGTCCTCGATTAGCTCAAAGGGTTTAAGCTCTTTAAGCCCCTCGAATTTTTGGACGCTATTTGTTATAAGGGAGACTTGCCCAAAGGCCCGCTCTAGTTCTTCGGCTAAGGCTGCAACTAATAGTTGACCATTGGAGAGCCTCAGTAGAGATTTGTCAAAACCCATCCTGCGGCTGCGCCCTCCGCAGAGGATGGCCGCGCTAAAATTAGTTAAGGTCTTAGTCATGATGGCGGCTTTACTATAGTTCAATATTTAGATAAACTCTCTTAGCAGCTAAAGAGGCGTTTTTTTAGCTCTTTTGAATAAATAATAGTGGTAAAATTTATCTGGTTGACTCAAAAGATTTAACTTTTATTTTGTAACTATCTAGGGGGTAATTTTGACTCAAACATCGAACTCATTGTTTTTATGACTAAGCGAGCGCACCCTAGCTCAATTAAGAAGCCTGATTTAAAATTTTAGGAACGAGCGAAGAATGCGCTAAACTTAAGTTGCATTTAGGGCACCCTAGAGTAAGGTTAGAAATCGTTGGTCGCTTGATTTGGGTTTGGAAATGAGGCGTCAAGGTTAATGGGGTCGTCATTTCTGGCTAGTTAAGCACAAGCCTGGTCTTTTCTTAAAAGAATGTAGTTGCGAATTCAGAAATTTACGAGGTTCCATACTGATAATCTTTTCCATCAATATAAGGATTTTCCATGAGCTTGGGTCTCAAACGAGAGCTTGAGAAATGTTGAGGATTTCAATGTAAAGTAAGTGAAGAAAGATTCGTCTCGGGCTAAAAATCGTTTTTGGGGCGAAAAGCGCATCTACAAACGTAGCATAAGTCATTAGCATTTATGCAGATCCTGGTAACATGTGGACGGTCTTAAGTCCGGTTAATCCTCAAATAGGTGAAAAGTTAATTTGGTTTAGAGGCCTATTGGTGCCTCTAAGAGAGTCGTTTAGCCCCCCTAGTAGAGCATGAAAAATCTGAAGATTGATCGCAGCGCAAAAAGTCCCCTTTATCAATCCTTAAA
>JAITQT010000347.1 GCA_031288745.1 Deltaproteobacteria bacterium | reverse complement strand
AAAGTTGCATACAACTAACTTTATAAGAGAAAACTGACGCAAATTGAACGCGGCTCCCGCTTTCGAGACTATAGCAAACAAAATTAAAAAAGTCCAGCAAAAAGATATACGTTACTCTGCTAAGTATGATCGTACGGAAAAAACCCAGTTTTTAAAGTAAGGAGCTACTTTTGACACAATATACAAGGATATTTTAAAATATAAAATTCAACATCTTGTGTTAAAAATTAGTCAAAAAGAAAATAACTGGGTTATTTCCGTTTGATCAAACAAGATTTCTCGTTCCGTTAGATTGAAAATTTCTCGAATGTATACCCGCAAAGTCTCTAAAGGACTAAAGATAGAGTCGATATTTGACTCAGGAACATTAGAACTCAAGGTAATCATGGGTGGTCTCCGACTAGAAGGCAAGTATTTATATGGTCAAATGATATTATAAATACTATTAGGCTTAATATCCAAGTTGTAGTCGAAAAAGGATGATTTTAGGATAAATTAGTAGATGTGTATAGTCAATAAGCCAAAAAGGCTTGGTAATTTGCAACAACCCCAAGCGGCAATTTCAGGTAATCTGGAATGATACATTGACGGATGGGGTTTTTTCTGTTTGATGACTATAAGGAAGTGAAGGTCAAACGTACGCTCCTAGATTGGGCAAAACCTTCAAAAAGTAAGGCTCTTGATCCGACAGGACAAAAAAACATGTAAGGAATGGGTTAGCAAGGACAATTTAGCGCGAAAGTCTAAGCTGTAACCTCCATAATCATATTTTTTTGGATGGCTCTTTCAATTAAGGATCGATAGATTGTTTTGGACGGTCGATTTTTTCCAGATATAGACGGATTATTTTGTCAAAAAAAGACGGAAAATAGCTCTAATAAAGCCTATTCTCAAAAAAAAACGGGTAATATGGATATTACCAGTAAAAAGGATACTATTCGGTTTAGTTTTCCAACGAAAAAGTAAACCACCTGTGGTCAAAAAAAAATTACCTGATGGGACCTAAAACTTGCTCGGGGGCTAAAAGATTTACTTTTTTGGGAAAAAATATTCTTTGAAGATGAGCTTAAGATTTAAAGTAGCTGTTTTATAATAATTCTTACTTTCAGCTTAAGTCAAGGAGCCGAAATTGAATTTTAGTATCATTTAATTCTTACTTGTTGTGTTTTTTTCCCTACAAACAAATGTGGCCCTCACCATACACAATAGAATGGGAAATTGGCTAGTTCTCAACGCAATCGCATCAATTGATTGTGGCGGCAATTCTGTATTGAATACGGGTACCGAATTCTTCGAGAAGACTTGGCCTAAAGAAAAATAGTAAATTAGTTAATACGTAGGGAGGTAATTTTTTCAAACTACGAAAAAGCTACAAGGTTTCCTAATAGAGGTAAGAAACGAGGAGGACGGCCTTAAAACCACGACGGTTAGAAACTATAGCTGAGCGCGCCGTATATGAAAAGTCATCAAATACTGAGAGTATGACTAATAGAACGTTCGTCTCAGCGGTCAGAATAGATAACTAATCAAATTCCCCGTCTAACCAAATAAACTTCACTGAGGATAAACACCATCAGGCTCCTGAATTTGTCGCCTCCGCAGTTAAGGATTTTATACTGACGACCGAAATGATTTGTCGGTTTCAACTTTTACCTCAAACTCAGATGGCGGCGGGAGGAGAATGGGCGGCAAATCTTTTCGGTCCTGGGTATAACATTAGCATTAATAATGTTAACCCGGAGGATTATTGAGGATAGCAAATACTGCCACATTGCCCAGCACGATGTCCTGGTGAAAGCTCAAAAGGAGAATATAGGTACGAACAAAGTTTAAAAATAAAAAAATGTTAAAAGGCTTAATTATCACTTCCCACTTTAATTGCCGTCGCCCAAGAGGGGCAGCGGCTAAGAGTGGCCTTACCTCAATTTTTTTAACGAGTGAGAAGAACGCCATCGCTCCTGTGGCTAAACTCAGGGGGCTAGCGGCGAGAAAGAATATGAATAACGACTACCAAAAATATTTTATCCAAAACGGGCGTCACGTCGGCGACTACGAAGCTATGTACCAAAACTGCTCCGATCCTTGGCGTATAGAAGAGTTGGGGATCAGACTAGATATGAGGGCAGCCCTATTGCTCTTAGATTACTTGCCCGAGAATATTGCTCACGCTTTAGACGGTGGCTGCGGCACGGGTCTTTTTTCAGAGCAAATAATAGCTCTTCTTAGAAAGAAGAGCCCTCAGTGTCATTTAACCTTAACCGATATCTCGCCAACAGCCCTTTTAAAAGCTCAAAAAAGGCTAGAGGGTCAGGCAGTTGACGGCTTTAAAATCGAATATCTAACGTTTGATTTACGTTTATTAGGTGATAATTTAAGCCCAATTTTAGATCTAAGCTTCGATTTAATAATCTTAGCCCAAGTCCTCTGGGGTTTGATTGAAAATTTAGAGGGCCTCTTTCCCAACGTGGCTAGAAAATTAAAGCCCAACGGGTACCTACTAATAAGTCAGCATTTTCCAAAGCCTCATGAGCAAACCTACGCGGTCGATAAAATCACTGGGGCTAACGATCTACAGGATTTAGCCGTTCTAGCCGGCTTTAAGCTCCAGCATAGCTTAGAAACCGATCGCCACCTTAATGGCCACTTCGCGGCCCTTTGGTCATGGAACTGACCACCGAATGCCGCTGGTGCGGCCAAGGACCATTGAGGGCAGTTTTTGACTTTTATATTAGCCAGAGCCTACCTCAAATAGGCCGGGGGCCCTTTGCCGTAAAAGAGTGCCTTAACTGCCAAACTAGACAAATTAACCCCCATCCGAGCGCTGAGGAAGCAAGGGCCTATTTTTCTTCCCCCCAACGCTATGAAACGAGCCTCGACCCCGATGGGCTTAAAGTCGAACCCATAGCTAGGGCCGAAAGTAGACTTAACGAATACCATATCTACGCTTCCGCTATGAAAAGGGCCCTCCCCCGAGGCGGTACCATATTAGACGTTGGGGGCGGCACTGGCTTAATGCTTTCTTTAATTGATAGCCCTCATCTTAGGATTTGCCTCGAACCCAATGATTTGGCGGCCGAGCAAGCCTCTTTACGAGGCTTAAGTGTTACTAGACTCTGGGCCGAGGAGCTAGTTAAGCCAGCGGCCTCCCTAGCTGGGCTAATTATGAATCAAAGCCTAGATCACTTAGTTAGGCCCCTTTTTTTTCTAAGAAAGGTTTCCACTTTTCTAGCCCCCGGTGGCTTAATACTCTTAAGCGGAGTAATTAACCCCAAATCCATAGCCTCTCGTCTCTACGGTCCTTCGTTTAGGCTTCTTCATCCCTTTCATCAAGTTTATCCGCCCCCAAGAGCGGTCATAGGCACCTTTGAAGCGCTAGGTTTTGAGCTAATAGGCTTTTGGCGACCGTATTTTAAGACCCCTTACTGCTCCCCAGCCAAGTTTATCCGTGCTCTTGGCGCTCTAACTAAAAAGGCCTTATTCTCCGCCTATAATGGCCCCTCCCCGGCCTTTCCAGGAAACTGCGTCTCCTATCTCTTTAGAAAAACAATAGTCTTAAAGCCTTTAATGGTCGAGCTAGCCGTCCCCAGCCCTCTATAATAGCTCTATATCGCGCCCCTTTGGGCTATAGATAATCTTAACCCAGAGCCAAGATTTTTGGTCAGAGCTTTCCGCTTTGGTCCCAATCTACAAATTCATACCAATTTTCGGCTTGTAGTGTTTACTGAAAGTTGAAGCTGTCCCTTTTTACATTTCGTCAAGCATTTCAAACACCAGTCCAATTTTGGTCTCAAAAGGCCCTATTAGGAATTTTATACCCAGGACCGAAAACATTTGCCGCGCCATAGCACCTCCAGCCGCCATCTGCCTTTGAGGTAAAAGTTGAAACCGGTAAATCATTTCGGTCGTTAGTATAGCTCACAAGTAATGAAACTTTTTACCGAATGGTTGGCCAAATTCCCAAAAGAGTTTGTTAGCGACGACTACACGACTGATTATGAACAAAGTCATGGCCAATTGAAAAAAGGACCATTCGCTTGGTTAAGATCCACCATTAGTAATATCTACGACTGGCTTCCAGCAGCCATTGGCTGGAAGGGGTTAGCGACGTTGGCTGAGGTGACGAGAGAGTCTACCGAAACCAAAGCTAAAGCTCAAAAAAGATAAGAAACGCGTTACTTCATCCGCAGCGCTAACTTGGACCCTAAGACTATGCTTGAAAAAATCATAAATCACGGGGATGTGGAAACTATCCACAATGTTTTGATACAACCTTTGGCGAAGATCATACCAAAGTCAGGAAGGACGACACCCCTCTGATATTATCAGCCATGCGTAAGCTAGCCTTAAACATCATAGGCCGATGGCCAACAAATGGCCGATCGAAAGTAACGCTTCCATTGTTGATCGAAGCGCAAAAAGTCCCCTTTATCAGTCTTTCAATTTGTAACATAGTCTTATCACTAGTTAATTTTTTAGACTATTGTGCTTTTAAGAGGTTTTTGCGCTTCGATCATTGTTAAATTAAATTAATCATGCTTGATCGCAGCGCAAAAAGTCCCCTTTATCAATCCTTAAATTTGTAACATAGCCAAATTACTAGTTAATTTATTAGACTATTTTGATTTTAAGAGGTTTTTGCGCTTCGATCATGCTTGTCTTTTATGGATGCCTTCTTCAAGATGAAACTACGAGATATCCCTAATCCAGATGGGCGGCGAATGAGTCAAGGGGAGAAATCAATATTCGTGGAAAAACAAAAGTTGTGAGTGGATGTTAAGATAAGGGGACAAGGGAATGGAAAACAATCAATATTCATGCCGGAATCACCGTAAAAAAAATTTTTATGTTGAAATTCAGGGTAAATGAGCCAAATTTTTCGTTATTTTAATTTTAAGTAAAATAAGTTAATATTTAATTATCTTTGCTAGGCAAAATAATATATTTTTATTTATTATATATTATATTAATATATACTGATTCAATTCGACTATTTATTTTATGTAGCATAGTTAATTTATTCATATTACTAAGAAAAATTCTTTAATGTTCTACATAGCGTCAAAATTTACATTTTAAGTAAATTTAGTAAATTTATTAATTAAAAAATTATTATGTATTTATAATTTATAAACTAAAATGAAATAATTTTTATATCCATAATTTTATTATTTTTTTATATTAAAATTTTAAAATTAACATATGTAGATTATTTATTTAAATATAAATTTGATTGTTTAAATATATTAGAGTCTATTAAATTCATTTAATTTTACGCATAAATATTAATAAATTATATAATAAATATTATAATATTTATTATAATATATACTAGATATGCTAACAAAAATTTTCTTGTAA
>JAITQT010000326.1 GCA_031288745.1 Deltaproteobacteria bacterium | reverse complement strand
AACCCTACCCAGTAATAACGCTGTCTATGGCCGGTCTTGGGAAAGGAGAAGAAAAACTTGAGCAGGACATAATAAACAGGCTCAATGTTGAAGCCATAAACCATTCTCTCGAGCCCTTTAAAGACCTCTCCCCTGGTGGCTCACTGCAAATGATGGTCGCCATCCTCCATGAAAGAACCAAAGAGAGAGTAGCCATACTCGTTGACGAGTACGAGGCCCCGATTCATGAAGCGATTAACGATCTAGAGCTAGCCAAAATACATCGCCAGGTTCTTCAAAGCTTTTATACGTCTATTAAATCTCTAGCCGATAGAGGTATGACCCACCTTGTTTACGTTACCGGGAAGACCAAGTTTACCCAAACCTCCATCTTTTCTGGATTCAACAACTTATATGATTTGACTCTTGATCCCGACTACAATGCCGCCTGCGGTTTCACTCTAGAAGAGTTCGAGACCTATTTCTCCCAATACCTACCGGATGTGCTTAAATATAACCAAACCAAAGGATTTATGTCGACTACAGCTAGTCTTGAAGATCTAAAAAATGACATTATTAACTACTACAATGGATATTCCTGGGATGGAAAAAATCGAATCCTTAACCCTTTTTCGCTAATAAAAATGCTTGACCACAAATTGCTTAAGCAATACTGGTTCGAAACGGCCACCCAGTCTTTTATAATTGAACTGTTAAAGCGCAAAGAACGCGAATTTGAATTTCCAGTAAATCCCACGATGTCTACAATTTCACTTAGTGCCGTCGACCTTGATAATCTCAGGCTTGTTCCTATTCTGTTCCTGATGGGCTACTTAACTATTGAGAAGATGCTTAAACCCACCGAATATCTTTTAAGGCGTCCCAACAAGGAGGTTAATGAAGCCATAGAATCGAACCTACTTAACCTTTAGCTTGGTCGAACGACTTAAACCGTAAACACGCTTATTGAACGGCTCCGAGAGACCCTAAAGAATTTGAATTCAATTTCTCTAGCAGCTTTTTTTCAGGATATCCTAGCTAGGATCTCACAGCGAGCTTAAAACCTCGTAGGTGGGGCCAGGCTATCATTTAACTGAAGGCCTCCCTACCTAAGTTAGGTGGCTCCTCGACTGACGAAGCTAGGCTAGGTCACCGATGGCCCAGCTTGAAATTTGTTTTTGATCTAGAAGATTTTGAAGGTGATAAAGGAAGGCTTATTTTCATTGATAAAAACAAAGTCCTCAAAGGGGGAACCCGCTTTATCTTGGCTAACCGCTAATAGGATTAAAAAATTGGGGGCAAACTTATAGACCATAGGCGAGCGCTAGAGGCGATGAGAAAAGCCATCCAGAGAATTAAAAACACCTATTGGCTGACCAAGAGCGCGGTTCGCTCTCTTTTATTTTTCAGAGGAAGTTGGAAAATTATTTAGTTCGTTAGTATAATTAATCTAAAATTCAAACTAGGAAAATTGTAATTATTGCTTGACTTTCTAATTATGGAAGAGTATATTTTAAATGCCTCTATAGAAGGTTAAATTGTCACGGCTCGCCTAAACCCTTCCCATTTGTCTTGGCTAATAGGGTCTACCCTATCCTGACTTAAAATTCGTTTGATCGATTGACGCGCCTATGGATTACTTAGAGTTTTTTAAACTCAAAGACCGCCCTTTCAAATCCCCTCTGGAATCCAAATTTTTCTTCCAGGGTTGGAATTTCAAACAAACGCTAAATAGGTTTACCTCGACTCCTCTAGCCGAACTTTCCATTCTCGAAGGGCCGGTGGGGGTGGGTAAAAGTAGCGTTATCAAGCGCCTTCCTCAAGCTTTGGGCGATCAATTTAAAACTGTTCCCATCTTAAACTCCACTGTCAGGCTAGGTACCATCCTCAGCGAGGCCTTAAGTTTTTTGGGCCTGGGGCATAAATGCCAAGCCTCGACCCCTGACGAATCTCTTTTGGGCTTTTTCCAAAACGAAATTTCCGAAATGATAAAGGGTGGTTTGGGGCTTATAGTGGTGGTCGATGAAGCCCAGCATCTAAGCCAAGAAGCCCTAAACGACCTAATGACTCTAACTAAATTGGAGCCCTCTTGGTCGGGTAAAACTAACCTAACCCTAGTTAGTCCCGACGGCTACCAGTGGCAAGAACGGGGCCTTAGCCCTCAAACCGAGCGAATAATCGTCGAGCCCTTAGACTTAAATCAAACCGGGGCCTACCTAACTTTTAAGCTTAAAGCGGCCGGCTCAAACAAAGAGATATTTTCCAAAGAAGCCCTTTTAGCCCTTTATGGGCGGACTGGAGGACTACCTGGGAAAATCGACTCTCTAGCCGAAAAGGCCATGATAGTAGCCTGGGGAGCTGGAAAGCGCCAGGTCTCGGCCGCCCATATCGCCTCGGCCAAGGCCGCCTTAGATAACCCTCTAACCATAGCCGCCCCTGCGGTCGAACCAGCAGCCGGACCAAAGCACTCTCGTCTCCGCTTTGAGGGCCGGGCTTGGAAATCTTTAATTTTAGCCATGGGCATTGTGGCTTTGTTGTCGACCATGATTTGGTGGCTAACCCGCCTGCGCAGCGAAAGAGATCTCGCCCAAGCTCAAGTCCAAGTACAAGAGGCACCTATCCCCCTGGCCCCCGTCATAACCGCCACCCCGGCGGCCAAGGCCGCTCTCAACGAGGGCCCTTTGGGCTTACCTATCCCCCCGCCTGGGCTTTTAACTCTACCGCACAACTCCTTAGCCTTAGTGGTGGACCATGACCAGCGCATGGCCCGGCTCTGGCTAGGCGGGTTAAGCGGGCCAGGCCTTAAAGCCGAGATAGCCCCACCAGATTTTAAAGGCACAGGCCTATATTTAGTGGGAAGACCTAAGAGCAAAAGTTCTTTAATTTTCCATTATCCACCGGCCAAACAAATTCTAACCGAAGAGGCCACCAAGCTCTGGCTTCAAGTGGAAACGATGCTTCCGCAAGATTTATTACCTTTAATGGTAGGTTCGGACCAAGATCTCTTTCGCAGCCCACCGGCGGGCTTGGAAAAGCTCTTGTCCGAAAAGGTGGCCAATTGGACCAGAAATCAAGAATATAAACTCTCCCAAGCCATGAGTTTACTCTACTCCTCCACTTTTTCTTTTTACGAGCCTGGCCATAAACCCCTGTCCATTAGCCGCAAAAATTTTAAAACAGCCCTCGAGAGCGAATCAAGGGCTGCCGGAGACGTGCTTTTAACCGTCTCTCCTCCGCTTATTTTGCTAGATCCCGTTGACGGGGCCAGGGCCTGGGCCATATTTAACCTTAAATACGATTCCAAGCTTCGTCACGACACGGGCCTTAGAACTCTAATCTTTGAAAAAAGCCTCTTAAACAACGATTGGTTAATTGTGGCCGAGCTATGGATCAAACAAGACTCGCTCAACGATTAGCCCCGGCCAGATTGAGGCCTTTAATAACCAGTTTTTTGATGGGCCTTACTTGCGGGGCCCCTCTTTCAGTGACACTGACCTTAATCCAGGCCTGGCTCAAAGATGGGGGAGTTAAACTAACCACTATCGGCCTAATGACTTTGGCTGGACTACCTTACAGCCTAAAGTTTTTATGGGCCCCAATCTTAGATTTTGTCAGCCCTTTTGGCCGAAGGCGTCAAAGCTGGCTGATAATAAGCCAGTTAAGTCTAGCCGCAGCCTTGTGCGCTTTGTCCTTAACCAACCCTGGCGACGTCTCGACCGTGATTTTTTTGGCCTTTGCCGTAAGTTTTTGCTCTGCCTCCCAAGATATCTCAGTTGACGCCTACCGCCGAGAAGATCTCTTAGATAGCGAGCTAACCGCCGGCTCGGCCGCCTACCTTTGGGGCTATCGCCTAGGGATGGTGGCTGTTTCCGGGGGCGGTCTTATCTTAGCCGATCGCTTGGGCTGGCGACCAGTCTTTTTGGCCTGCGGAGCCTTAATGTCGCTCGGTCCGCTCACCCTACTATTTAGCCCAGAGCCCAAGGCCCCGGTTGGGGCCCCCAAAACCTTCCGCCAGAGCGTAGTTGGGCCGCTCAAAGACCTTTGGTCAAAAAGGCACCCCTGGCTTTTATTGGGTTTTATTTTTTTTTATAAATTTGGCGAGCAGCTCATAACTAGCCTTAACACCTCTTTTTTTATGGAAGCGGGCTATAGCAAAACTCAGATCGGGGCCGTGGTTAAAGCCTTTGGATTGGCTTCCACCTTAGCCGGGGTCTCTTTAGCCTCTTTAGCTGTCAAAAACAAGGGCTTAATCTATTGCCTGTGGGTCTTTGGCTGGCTGCAGCTTGTCAACAACGCTTGCCTTACGGCCTTGTGGCTTTTACCGCCAAAGGCACCCTATTTAGCGGCCTTAATATCAATCGATCACCTAATCGTGGGGGCCGGGGCCACTGTCTTTGTTGCTTTTTTATCTTCTCAAACCAACGTTTGCTACACTGCCACCCAATACGCCCTACTGAGTTCTCTAATGGCTTTACCGAGAAGCCTACTTTCATCCCCCGCTGGCTACCTGGCTACCTGGCTGGGTTGGCCCTTATTTTACCTCCTAGGTGCCGTTTTAACCCTCCCCGGTCTCTGGCTCTTACGAGTACTAATTCAGAAGGGCCTAGCCGCCCCAGTGAGCCTAGAAACGGAGAGGGTTTAAAACCTCAAATTTTTATAAAAATTAGTCTTTTATTCGATATTTTAATTTTTATTTATTAAAAAAGAAATTACTTTAACGTGACCCTTTTAAACTCTAAAAAAATAGCCCCTAGTCTTTCGGATAATAATCCCAAATATTTAGAACTCATTGCCGCTCTTTTCTCTGGACTATTAATCGTCTCTAACGTCTGCTCCAATAGACTCATCTCAGTTGGCCCCCTTGAGTTTGACGCAGGGACCCTAATGTTTCCGTTAACCTATATCTTCGGAGACCTTTTAACCGAGGTCTATGGCTATGCCCGCAGCCGAAGGGTTATCTGGGCCGGCTTCGCCTCGATGTTCTTGGCGGTCCTGTGCCTATATGTAGCTTCTATTTTTCCCTCTCCTGTGTCTTGGCGCGAACAAGGAGAGGCCTGGAATCTAGCCTTAGGCCTTACCCCGCGCATCGCTTTAGCTAGTCTTTTGGCCTATCTGGTTGGTGAGTTTGCCAACTCCATTACTTTAGCTAAGATGAAACTCTCCAAAGTCGCTGGTTCTCTAGCTTTTCGCTTTATAGTCTCGACCTTGGTCGGACAATTTTTCGATACCATAATCTTTGCTTCCATTGCCTTTTTAGGCGTTTTAGACTTTAATCTCTGGATTACCCTTGTAGTCTCTAACTTCGTCTATAAAGTAGCACTTGAGATTATCCTTCTGCCGCTCTCCCTAATAGTGGTCAAGCGCCTAATAGCTGCCGAAAACCTTAGTCCCGAAACTAAGGAGCCCTCCTTTAATCCCTTCCGCTGGAAAGTGGAGAGGCCTTGACCCACCGACTTATCTGTGGTAATTTATCCTAAATATGAATTTTAAAAGTAAAAAGGATTTTTATATAATATTTGCAGAATAAAGATATTTAATATTTTACTCTGTTAATAGGACCAAAGAATTAAAAGCTAGGGTCTCTTTGAATCTAGGCCCATTAACTAGTCGATAAAACAAGGACTTTTAGTCAGACTATAAGGCCTCATGTTTATATTTTTTTGGCCCAACACCAAATTAAGGATACTTACTGTATGTTCATACACCAAAATGCAGAAGCGAAAATCAAAACCATCTGGACCGAGATGCTCCTAAAGGTTTACTTCGCCTATATGACCAAGATAGCTGCCTTTAGAGCAAAAAAAATAAGCCCTGCTGGTATTATAATCTTCAATCACAGCGATTTTCAGTGGGGCTATTGGGATTGTAGAAACCGGAATATTGGCATTAGCTGGAAACTTATTGAGGAATCCCCTTGGGACGTAGTTGAGGGAGTGGTGGGTCACGAGACAGCCCACCAGTTAGTCTCAGACCTTGCTTCTTCCTCTTATAAAACCGAGCCTTCCCACGGTGCGACCTTTCAATTTATTTGCTCTCAACTCCATCTCGATCCTATCTACCAAAGGGCTAAAATCGACTATAAAGAAAGCGGACTGCCTCCGTCGATCTTCGAGCCCCAAAAGAGCGAGGATAATCCCATTCTGGAAAAGGTCAAAAAACTTTTGGCCCTAACCAGCTCACCCGAGCCCCACGAGGCGGCCACCGCTTTGGCCATGGCCGGAAAATTAATGGCTCGCCACAATATTGAAATGATGTCTCTAAGAGAGGCTAGCCCCGAACTCTTCGAACGGCGGCGTTTCTGTCTTAAGACCGTTAAGTTCGCCCCTGAAGATACCTACGTGGCCATGATTTTAAGAGACCATTTTTTCGTCTACACAATTTTCACCTATTACTACGACGCTCTCCAAAATAAAACCTTATCGTGCTTAGATATCTTAGGCCGTAGGGTTAATTTAATAATGGCCGAGCATGTCTTTTATTTTCTCAAAGAGCGGTGTCTCACTCTCTGGGAGGCTCACAAACCCATAGCCAAGGCTCAGGGCGAACAAGGTTTGGGGGCTAAAAACTCTTTTATTAGAAACCTACTATTAAGTTTCCACGAAAAGCTGCTCAAAGTCGCCAGAGAAGACCAGACCAAAGATCAAAAAATGACCTCCGCGCTTATCTTGTCTCAGGACTCGGCCCTGGAACAATTTAAGCGCGAGAAGTACCCTCACCTCATCTCTAGATCCACCGCCAGCACTCGCGTTGTGGCCCCCAACTGCGCCCTGGCCGGTAAAGAAGCCGGACAGGCCCTCACCATCCACGCCCCAATCGGGCCAAAACAACCGGGCCGAAATAGCGGCGGCCTCATTGATTACAAGCGGTGACTCTACGCCATAGCGAACAATACTATAGAGAGGCCAGAAAAAAAATGGTCCTCGAGCAGCTTTTGGCCCGTAAAATCTCTTCTCGAGAGGTTTTAAAGGCCATGGAAGAGATTCCTAGGCACCTATTTGTGGACCAAGGCTTGGCGGCCAAGGCTTACGACGACGGGCCGCTGCCTATTGGCTACGGGCAGACTATTTCTCAGCCGTATATGGTGGCCATGATGACCCAGGCTCTGGAATTGTCGCCCAACGATAGGGTGCTCGAAATTGGCTCTGGCTGCGGTTATCAGACGGCCGTCTTAGCTTCCATCTGCCGAGAGGTTTACTCAATCGAGCGTTTGGAGCCTTTATTAACTCAAAGCCTTAATGTTTTAAAGAGCCTGGGGTATAATAACGTCACTCTCAAATTAGGCGACGGGCAGGTGGGCTGGCCTCAAAAAGCGCCCTTTAACGCCGTGTTGGTGGCCGCCTACGCCGAGAGGACCCCCAAGGACTTAGTTGATCAATTAGCCCCTGGAGGGCACCTAGTTATCCCCTTGGGCGCAGAAGATAGTCAGCTCTTAGTTTTAACCACCAAAAACCTAGACGGCAGCTTCACCCGTAAAACCTTATTGGGCTGCCGGTTTGTTCCCTTAGTCAGCGAGCGGGTTAAAGTTTGACTTTTTATCTTTTAAATATTGTAACTGTTCACCAAGTCTTTTTTTCCCAACGTTGCGGCTGGTAGCGACTTTCGAGTTGTAATTAAGTTTTAGCATACCCTTAAGAGCTTAACATTGATCGTAGCGCAAAAACCCCCCTCGAAAAAAATCTCTGGATATGGAGGCGGGACCATTTTTTTT
>JAITQT010000324.1 GCA_031288745.1 Deltaproteobacteria bacterium | reverse complement strand
GAGTTGCGAAGTCAAGAAGTCACAGTGAGGAAGCCGGATGCGGGAAAACCGCCTGTCCGGTTTGACGGGAGGGTGAGGGAAACGGAGCGATAAGCCACCTCGCCCTTGCTCTACCCTACTTTAAAGGGGTTTTTGCGCTTCGATCAACTTTGATTAATGTTAAAATTACTAAGCTCCTAGAGGGGGCTACGTAGTTGCGGTATGTGTCGTTCCTTTCAATAGGCTTGGCCCCGCAACGTTCTCACTTGTGAACTGGCCCTTAAACGTTCACATTTGTGAACGGACACTAAATCGCCTTAAATTGGTCATCAGGTCAAGAAACAACCGACGCTTAGGCGTCGGTTGTTCTTGGCTATTTTTTTGGTTTTTTTTGACTTTCCCTTATCGTTGTTTAGCTTCTCTCCAATAGGCTATTGCTGAGCCGGGGGCGGGAGAGAGCCCGCGGCCCCTTCTAAGAGTACCTTGGGGTCTATTTTTTGCTCTGAGATGGCTTTAACCAGCCTAGCTGCTTTTTCGGGGACGACCATGGCCAGGATTTTACCGGCGTTGCTACCGGGCATGGCCGAGAGTATGGCCACGGCCACCGAATCGTCCATACTGTTAATTAGAGCCCCGGCTTGTTCGGGCTTCATACCTTTAAAAGCGGTTACTAGATGCTCCACTCTTGCGTCTTTAAGAGCCTGATCGTCTTTTTTCTGCTGCTCTCTAAGGGCCTTTTGTTCTTCTAAAATAGCCTGGTTGCGGTTAATAAGTTCGTTCATTTCAGTTTTACTTTTTTCAGCCGCATTAATTTTAATAGTTAAATCACCCTCTAGTTTTTTAATAGCCTCTTCTCTAGTTTTAAGGGCGTTTTCACGGGCTCTTATCTCGAATTCTCTCTTGGCTAAATCATCCGCGTTAACCCCGGCCACGGTCATGGTGGGGGGGAGGGCCGGAATGGTAGCTCTTTCGGGCCCGCTAGACGTAGCGGGGCCTTGGCTCTGAGCGGGGGTAGAGGAGGTAATAGTTTTTTGCGGTAGCCTTAAGTCTTCGTCTCCTGGGGGCAAAGGAATGACAGAGGAAGTTTGAGCGCCCACCAGAGCAGGGGAGGTGCCCATAAATAAAGCAGCCCCAGAGGCCATGGAGTTAACCGAGCTATCGGAGGCGATGGAAATGGCCGAAGGAGTGGAGATAGCCGATGGAGCGATCGCGGCTGGGGCCAGGAGGGGCACTGGGCTCGACGGAGTCGCGGCCGCTTGGGCCTCTTTAACGTTATTTAATATTTTCAGAGGGTCTTGATCTTGATTTTGGAGATAAAGACCAGAGACGATTAATCTAACTATCAAAACAGCTGCGGCAGCAATGAAGGCTAGGCGGATAAAAGAAAAGATGGGAGTGGGTTTAGTTTGGTTTAAAAGGGTCTTTTGATTATTTTGGCCTTGGTTGGCTGCAGTTAAGCTAGCCGTTTTTGAGCCCCCTGCTTGGGGAGCTACCCGGCTTGAGGAGATGGTGCGGTTTGGAGAGAGCGAAGAAGAGGGAGTGGAACTATTTAGTCTGGCCCCGAAGGCATCGCTTAGTCCAGAACGACTACGAGGAGGAGGCGCGGCGTTAGTGGTGCCAAAAGGGGGAGAGTAAGCTCTCGAAAGGGTCCCTAAAGGGCTATTAGTATTTTTCCGAGTCGTTTGAGGTTGCGTCATTATTCGCTCCGCACCTAGCCCTAGCTAGGCTGGCTAGTTCTTCTAAATTGGCCTGTTCTTTACGAAAGTCTTCCTCTATCCAAGCTTGTTTGTTCTTATCCTTGATTTTTTCCATTATCTGGCGGTCTATAACGGCCTTTTTAAGGGCCAAGCGCTCTTTAGCTTCTTCTCTGCGGCTTAAGGCTAAAAGCTCCAAGGACTTTTTTATATCTTTTCTAAGTTTCTCTTGATAATTGCTAAAAAGTAAAAGGAGAGGCCCAGTTAGGCGACCTTTTGCCCCTAGTTCGGAAATTTCTTCGGCTGCGTGATTAAGAGCTTGATGGTCTTCGTCGATGCGTTTTTCTAATTGGGCGATGCTATTAAGCCTTTTGGCCAAGATAGCGGCCGCTTCTTCTTCCTTACGTTTTCTAAGGCTAATTAAAAATTCGAGTCTAAATTTAAAGGCAGGCATTTTTTTCGCCTAAGATTCCATCGGGCTATTTATAGTTTTTGGCCCTCTGGCCCTTCCATTGGTGGATGAAAAAAGCAAAAAGCGGGCCAAATTTTTGGTCGGCTGGGGCAGCGATAATTTTCTAATATTTTTTAATATTATTCTCTTTATTGTTCTTCAGGCTTGTTTTCAATATCATTTTGTAAATCGTCCATGGCTTTCTTCCGGGCATCGGCGTCTTGGCTTACTGACTTGGCTCGCTCAAGGCTTTGCACAGGCCTGAGGCCTATGGCTGGTGGCGGGGGTGAGTCGGTCAATTGACTGGCCCGCGAGCCGCCTCCGGCGGCGGGTATGGTAAGCGGGCTTTGGGGGTCCCCACGACTAAATAAGATAATGGCCACCACGATTAAAGCGACTAAGGCGGCTGCGGCCACTAACCAATATTTAGCTCGGCTCGGCAGGGCCTCAGGGTCGGCCGAGGGAGGCGCGCTCGGAACTCGACCCTCCCTAAAATTAAAAGCGCAGCCTGGACAGGTTTCGGCGGGAAGATTAACCGCTTGGCCGCAATTAGGGCAACGAATAAAAGGCTGGTTAGGGGAGGCACTCATAAGCATATCCTTAATTTTAGCGGGACTATCCAAAAAAAAATCATCTAATAATTTTTAAGATTAATTTCTAGGGCAAAATTAAAGATTAGCCCTAAACGCCTGGTTCGGGGATTTGTTCAAACTCTTTCGGAGCGTCTTCGGGTCTTAGCGGCCGCCAAGCTCGATTAGGTTCGGTTATGGCCAAAAAGACCCCTTTTCGATCCATGGGGCCGCTCTTAATTGAAGGGGCATAAAAAAGGGTCGATTCGGTCGATAGGTTTTCAAAGGCTTGGCGCAAAATGCTTTTGTTTTGGGACCCTGGTTTTAGCCCGCTTAAAGCTCTAAGCAGAAGCCGGCCTTGTTCTAAGCCTAATAGGGCCGGGTAGCCAATGGAGAGGCCTTTGGGGCCGTATTTTTTTAGGACCGCTTCTTGAGCATCCGAGCGGTCTCTAGCATCAACGAGCACGGATGGGAAGATAACCCCGACCCATTTTTGTCCAGTCAGATCGTAGAGTTCCTGGCTAGGAGGATTAAGGCAATGGGTTATCCAGATGGTGTTTTCGGGGAGTTTGGGTTTAAGGGCGTTAAAGGCCAAGGCAGCCGGGCCGGGCGGCAACCATAAAAAGACGGCCTGGTTCTGGGTTGCTTCCTCAGAAAGGGAGGACCATTGCTTAAAATCTGGTTTTAATACTCTCGAAGAAAATTGCAAACCGTATCTAGCCGCTTGTCTAGCCGTATAATTTAAATCCAACTCGCTTAAACTAGTCTCAAAGCTTATAAAATAAACCCGGCCACCCGGGCCTAGTCTTTGAGCGGCCATTTCCATCAATATTTCTGTTTCGACCTCTAGGCTAGGTAAAATAGGCAGGGGGTCGCTTTTAGGCGAACCGTAGATAGAGCCTTGATGGGTCCAGGGCCCAAACCAACTTAGACCGATGCGCTTAAAAAAATCCGAACTTTCTCGAGCCTTAACGTTGGCTGCGCCGCCCACTGCTAGGTCGGGGAGAAATTGTTGGATCATAGGGCTTAGGCTGGAGGAAAAATCGGGCTGGGCGTCATCCATTTCACGGCTATTTATCTCCACTTTTTGGCCATCTAGGCCGCCACTAGTGTTAAATAATTCTATCATGGCCTTTAAGCCACAAAAGATCCTATAGCTCATAGCTTGGGGTCCGTAAGGCGTGCTCCAGGTCAGTATTCTCCAACTCCTATTTTGGGCAATAGCTCTTACAGGAAAACTCTTAGCCCAGGCTATGAAAAGAGAGGCGACCAGAAAAAAGACGATAGTTTTTTTCAACTTTATCCACTTCGCCGTACACACCCTCAGTGGAGCTAGGGTACCGACGGGTCCTTAATCTTTAGTCTAAAAGACGCTAGGCCGCAGTTGTTTAAGCCTCACGGCCACTTAGCGGACTTAACACCCGAGAGCCTCTTGAAGTTAATAAGGTACCGGGGCTTAAGAGAAGAGAAGGCCTTAAGAGTCCTAATTTTACCGGACTCCGGGCCATTTTTATTCTCTTACGAATATTTTAAGGTAATTAATTAAAAATGTCAATTTTTCGGAGGGCAAGCTTTAATTAACTAATATTGTTAGATATTGTTTATCTTTTAAAGTACGGCCATTAGTGGCCAATTATAAAGCTGATCAAGGCTTAGGTAGAACCAGTGAAATAAGCTACATTTTAATAAAATTGTTTAAAGAAAGTCTCTGCTTGAGGTTGACTTTGTTAATTCTTCTCATGTATAATCATATTTAATAAGGCACTAGCCTCTTAGCGCCCCCTAGAAGCCGTAGTTTTGTGTCTTCGTGGTTTTATTGGATTGACCTCAAAACTCTGTCCTTTAGGATGGCCATATAAGGCCCATTTAGGTTTGAATCTTGTTTTATTCTGGAGTTCTATGATTATCAATTATATTAGCGTAAAATTGAAAGGGCCGTTTCTCCTCAGCTTTCCGTTAAATAACTTGATGACCAGAGAGAGCCGCCCCATAGTTTGACAAAATTTTTGGCGTTTGTCGCAGCGAAAAAGCCTTCCTGGAGGCTCCTTTCAAGCTATATAACTAAACAAGACTCAGCTACTTTTGGCCGATAAAGAACCAAAAAATGAACATGGTCATTTTCACCAAAGAACTCAATTAACTTTGCCTCAAAATTCTTACACTTAGTAAAAATATAACAAGTAAGTCGTTTAGGAGTGCTTTAGTGAAGAGGCTGCGTCGAGAGAGTTGGAGGAACCTAGACGGAACGTCAAGGTTAAACGTGACCTAACAAGGGTATCTTAGACTTAGGTTTTGGGAGTATTTGCGATTATATTGAGCTAAAAATTAAAAGAAAAAGGCTTAAAGTTAATAAAAGTTCCCTTTAATGTAGAAAAGCCAAAAATGTCAGCAATGTGGTCATACGGAAAAAGTTAATTTTTAAATCCAAGCTCAAAATTAGGTGCGAGCATGGTTTCGAAAATAACCAGATTTGGTAGACGCTTTAAATATTTTCACGGCCGGTTAGATCGCTACTTAAGGTCGGTAGAGGATATGAACCATAAAGCCAGCTAACGAAGCTATCACCCTCCGAAGAGACTTGAAGGCCTTTCGATTCGGGCTTCTTAGCAACTCCCTTCCTATAAGGGAGGGGAGGCAGTCAACCTAAAGGCTATCGTTAGGCTTTAGCCTTTTGACTTTCTTTAAGGTTTAAAAAGTGTACAACCTAAGCGCACCTGGAGTCGCTCACCACGAATTGTAAACTCTTAGATTTTTCTGTTTTGTTGTGTACGTTCACAAATGTGAACGTTTAAGGGCCCGTTCACCAGAGAGAACGTTGCTGGGCCAAACCTATTGAAAGGGACGACACATACCTTAACAATGTAGCCCCCTATAGGTGCTTAGTAATTTTAACATTAACCAAGTTAAAATATATGGTTGGAGCAGAGAGCTAAGTAGAAACTTCAAAAGAACTAATGTTGATCGAAGCTCAAAAAGTCCCCTTTATCAGTTCTTAAATTTGTAACATGTTCTTATTACTAGTTAATTTGTTAGACTATTTTGCTTTTAAGAGGTTTTTGCGCTTAGATCAATGTTGATCGTAGCGCAAAAACCCCTCAACTCCCATGGAGGCTCAATTTGCTTTTACATTTTAGTCCTGCCAGATACAAATAATTTTTTTCAAATGGCATATATTTTGCTCT
>JAITQT010000317.1 GCA_031288745.1 Deltaproteobacteria bacterium | reverse complement strand
AGAGCAAAATATATGCCATTTGAAAAAAATTATTTGTATCTGGCAGGACTAAAATGTAAAAGCAAATTGAGCCTCCATGGGAGTTGAGGGGTTTTTGCGCTACGATCAATGTTAAGATCTTAAGGTATGCTAAAACTTAATTACAACTCGAAAGTCGCTACCAGCCGCAACGTGGGGAAAAAAAACTTGGTGAACGGTTACCATTATTGAAAGTATATTTTAGGCTTAGATAACTGTTCACCAGATCTTTAATTGCCCCTGGTTCGCCTGGCTTTTGCTTTCAAAGTGTAATAGAGTTTCAGAGCTAGCTTTAAAGCTCTTAATAATGCTCATTGGAGTTTTATCTTCAGGTCGATATTTAGAGTTCTTTATGAAAACTCAAGAGGCGCTAAAAGCAAAGATAGGGCATTGGGGGGAGGGTGGGAGATCGGATTTTTTATTTTGGCCCCGGTGGGAAATATAAATTTTATAGCAAAAATTGATTTTTAATCGCTTAAAAAGGCTCGAACTTGTTCCACGTCATTTTTCATAGCTTCCAAGGCTATAGCCCTATGAGAGAGGGAGTTTTTTTCCTCTATAGAGATTTGGGCCAAGGTTAACTCCGAGCCTAAAGGCTTAAAGATAGGGTCGTAGCCAAAGCCGTAGTCGCCCTCTATCTTTTCGGTAATCAGGCCATCTAAATAGCCATCCCAAAATAAATAGCCAGGGCTATCATAGCGAACTAAAGCCACGATAGAGTAAAAATAGGCCCGGCGATCGCTAATAGATTCCATTAATTTTAAAAGTTGAAGACAGCGGGCGCGATCGTCTAAATTAGGCCCTCCGAAGCGAGCCGAGCCTAGGCCCGGGGCACCGTTAAGGGCCAAAACGCAAAGCCCACTATCGTCGGCTGCAGCCGCAGTTTTAAAGGCTTGGGCGTAATAGCGGGCCTTAATAAGAGCGTTTTCCAAAAAACTCGAACCCCGCTCAATTGGAGGGGCCAAAGATAAAGAGTTAAATTGATTTAGAGTCAAAAACTCAAGACCCAGCGGGGGGCCAAGAGATTTAAACTCCTCGATTTTTCCAACGTTTGATGAGGCTAAAAGAATTTTGTTAAAGCTCATTTAGCAGTGTTTTTTAAAAAAGACATAGACTTACCTAAAAATTATTGTGTCCGTTCACATATTAACGTTTAAGGGCCCGTTCACAAGAGAGAATGTTGCGGGGCCAAGCTTATTGAAAGGGACGACACATACCACAACAATGTAGCCTCATATAGGAGCGTAGTAATTTTAACATTAATCCAAGTTAAAATATTATGGTTGGAGCAGTGAGCTAAGTAGAAACCTCAAAAGAAATAATGTTGCTCGAAGCGTAAAAAGTCACATTTTTCAGTACATAAATTTGTAACAGAGCCTTATTACTAGTTAATTTTTTAGACTATTTTGCTTTTAAAAGGGTTTTTGCGCTTTGATCAATGTTAAGATCTTAATGGTATGCTAAAGCTTAATTACGACTCGAGAGTCGCTACCAGTTATTAAATGCCGCCTCTACCGCTACCGTAGCCGGCTAAATAATCCATTAGCCTTCGATCCATGGCCTCTTGGCTTCGAGCGGTGTAGTGGCTCGAGCGGCCGCTGCCTCGGCCAGATTCAGAATAGTAATTGGACTCTGAATCATAGGAATCATAGCTGTCGTATTGATGGGCAATACTAGTGTCGGGTTTGCCTCGGCCCACTTCGTCGGCCTTAAAGACGTAGCTAACGCTAGAGCCAATGTAGATGTCTTCGGAGTCTTGAGGTAATAGATTTTGGCGCACCAAACCTTCGGGCACTGGAAACTTGCCAACTTCTTTATCGGCCAGAAATTGTTTCATAAAAGCGATAAATATGGGTGCGGCCGTTCTGGCCCCTTGTTCGCCGCTCCCTAGGCTAATTCTAGTCTCTCGCCCCACCCAGACCCCGCAGGTGTATTCAGGGGTAAAGCCGATAAAGAGAGCGTCGGCTTGGGAGTTGGTCGTGCCAGTCTTACCGGCGAGGCTCATATTGGGGAAAGCAGCCCCAACCCTGGCCCCAGTGCCACTCTTAGCTACAGCGCTAAGCATATCAATCATTATATAGGCTGTTTGAGGAGAGATAGCTTGGGTTAAATGAGGCTGGAAGTTCATAACTGTCCGACCATAGCGATCTTCGACCCTATCGACAAACGACGGCCAAGGCCAGGCCCCAAGGTTGGGAAAGGTAGAATAGGCCTTAGTCATATCTAACAAAGTAACTTCCGAAGCCCCCAAGGCTAAGGGGAGAGAGGGATTAAGGGCTGTGGTTATGCCCATACGTTTGGCGTATTCCACAACGGTGTCGGGGCCAATAGAGTCGGTCACTTTTACGGCCACCACGTTAACTGAGCGGCGGATAGCGTCTCTAATGGTTATTGGCCCATGGTGCCCGCCTCCAGCGTTCCTAGGGGCCCACCTTCGGCCAGGCCCGTCTGGGTAGCTAACGGGCACGTCGTAGACCACGGAGGCTTCAGTGTAGCCATTATCAAGAGCAGCAGTGTAGACGAAGGGTTTAAAGGAGCTGCCTGGTTGCCTCATGGCCAAGATGGCTCGGTTAAAATCGCTATTGCCGACCCCCTCTAAACCAAAATCGCGACCGCCGACCATGGCTAGCACCCGGCCTGTCTTATTTTCCATCAGCACCAAAGCCCCTTGGATCTCGGGCGGCGGGGCGGCGGTTAGTTCTAAAAGACCACTTTGTTCGTCGCGGCCTAAAATGCGGACCATGATCAGATCGTTTGGCTTAAAGGCAAAGCCGCGAGTATTCTTGGCTGGTAAAAAGCCCTTTTCATAGCCAATTTCTATGATATAGCCGGCCGATGGACTCCTGACCACTTCCGTCACTAGGCCAGCCGGCTCTTGATTGATCATCAAAGGCCGGTTATCCATACTAGATTTGGACCTTTTAAGGTAGTCAGCCACCTGTTGTGGGTTTAAAGTCCTAACCTTAGGCGACATCCTCTGGCGCAGGGCCAGAGCGTCCAAACCTTCGCGCACGGCGGCCGTGGCTTGAGCCTGGGCTTGAAGATCGATTGAAGTGTAAATCCGAAACCCGTCGTTAAGTAGCGACTCAGCCCCCATATATTCACTCATCTGAATTCTAACGACTTCGGCGTATTGAGGGGCAACCTGGCGATAGACATTGGGGCGCCGGGTAATAAATTTTAGCTCCGTAGCCGCAGCTCTATCAGCTTGGGCTTGGGTGATGTAACCGCCTTTAACCATTTGGGTAAGCGCATAGTTTTGCCTCTCTCGGCTGCGCTCAGTGCCTAGATGAGCCTGAAGCCTTCCAGGGGCCTGGGCTAAGCCGGCCAACATGGCCGCTTCGGCTAAATTAACTTCCTGAATAGTTTTGCCAAAATACATCCTGGCCGCTGATTCTACCCCGTAAGCCCCGCGCCCAAGATAGATGCGGTTAAGGTAGAGAAAGAGGATTTCATCTTTGCTCATATGCCTTTCGGCCTGCCAGGCTAAAATCATTTCCCTTAATTTGCGGTCATAGGTTTTTTCGTTAGTTAATAAAAACGAGCGAATCATTTGCTGGGTGATGGTTGAGGCCCCTTGCACCGTTTGACCGGCTTTAATGTTAGCTAAAAGCGCCCGGACGATGCCTAAAGTGTCTACCCCTTGATGCTGGTAAAAAGAACTATCCTCAGCGGCTATAAAGGCGTCGATGACCATAGGTGGAATTTTAATTAAGGGGGTGATTAGGCGGTGTTCGTTAAAAATTTCGGCCATTAAAGTGTTGTCGGAAGCAAAGATAAAAGAGACAGTAGGCATGGTGTAGTTTTTGATGTCTTCTAGCGCCCGGCCCGATATGTTATAGGAGTAGATTTGGTAAATAAAACCGACCACGGCGATAGGCCAAAAAAAGAAGGGAGCTAAAAAGAAATAAAAGGCCAGTTCCTTGGGTACCCAAGCTTGAGGATGACGCCAAGCACCCGGAAATTTACCATTAAGTTGCCCCTCGGCCAAAAGTCCGGGGCGAGGGTCTTCCGGCCTTAGGGAGGTGGGAGAAATTTTTCTCGCCTTAAGGGCCCTGGCGTCTTTAGCCAGCCCTTTATTGATATTGGTATTAATTTTGACCATGAATAATGTTCACCGCATAGCCTATAGGCCTTAAAAGGCCGCGATATTAAAGAACTAAGATGAGGGCTAAAATTTCCCTCTCTCTAGAAGTTAAAGATTAACTAAAGCAATTATTCGACCAACCTTATAGAAAGGGTAATGGTGGCCAATTTTTAAGGCGAAAAAACTAAAAAGGTCAAGGTTAATAGGCCTCTGCCCAAAGCTTTGGCCGCGAAAGAAAAATAAGCTAGGCAAGGAAAAGGGGTAAAAAATTCCCCCTAGCCTCAAAAGATATAATTGACTCTCAGGCCAAAAGCAGCTAAGGCCTTAGCTGGCTAAAGGCTTCGAAAGAGCTAAAATATAGTTTAAACAATAAAAAATCTATTTTTATTAAAAAAAATTAAATTAATTTAAAAATATTCATTAAAATAAATTGAAAAATAATATATAGAAAAGTTAAAATTAATTTTTTAATAAAAAAATAACCTACTTCAACTAAAACCCATTGGCAAAGCGGCTGCGACCACTTCTGACTAACTTAGCCGAATCAGAGTCTGGATAGGCGCTCAATAACTGCCTTAAGCTATTCATAGCCCCAGGCCCGTCGCCAAGACGGCTTTGACAATAAGAGATTTTTAATAAATAATCAGCGGCTTTATTAGAATTTGGGTAATCCCACAGGCCTTGACGGAATTCCGACATAGCGCCAGCGTAGTCACCTCGGGCGTAATGGCACTCCCCAAGCCAATAGCGGGCGTTTGGGGCTAGACGACCGTTAGGAAAATCCTGGAGTTGAGCGATAAAGGCACTGGCCGCTTCTTGGTAGCGCTTAGCTTTTAACAAAGCTTGGGCTCGAGAGTAGCGATTCTTTTCAGACGAAGAGGTCCTGGCTCCGGCGCTGGGTGCCTCGGGAAAAGCGGCCTGAAAGGCAGGATCGATTGGCCCATTAGTCCTTAAGCCCCCATTAACTGCCCCAGGGTGTGGCTGGGCGTTGGGAGAGCGGTAAACGACGTTTTCAATTTTGCTTACACGCCCAGAAAGAGCGTCGAACTCATCTCTAGAAACTGAACCAAACCAAGAGCATCCAGATAGCGTTGCAGCGGCTGACCAAAAAATTATAAAGGCCGTAAAACCTAAATATAGCTTCCTGAAAACCGGTTGGTCGTCAAGATAAGAAAGAATGTCATGGTAAAGTGTCATCAAGTTAAATTTACCTAAAAACAAGAAAAAATGCAAGCTTTTTTTAAGTCCTATCAATGGATTTTTGATTAAGGAGAGAGTCTTTTACTATAGTGATGGAAAGCGAGAGAGTTAAAGATAAATTTGTAATTTATAACCAATAAAAAAAAATTAAATAAATTATTATTTAAGAGAATAAATAAAATATATGTGAGACAGTGAAAGCATCTTATCTGCGCGGTGAAAGTCTGCGTCAGGGCCTAGTCAGTGGCTTTTGTAACTGAACGTAACTACTTAAGGAGGTGAATGATTAGTCGATAGGTTGATGAACCTATTTAGGTCTTGTAGCGAGGAGAGTATCCATATATTGCTGATCGTACGGGGGAAACACTGCCGAGTCGGCGATAATTGAAACTAAGAGGTATGGTGCTCACCAACGTAGCCATTTAGCCCTAAGAACTGACCAGCGAAGATGGTCGTTATGGGATGATTGAGTAAAATGTTTGGAAGGTAAGAGGAGATAAGCGGGGAGGGCAACAGCGGTGTTGTGAGCGGCTAGGGAATTGAAGGCCTAAATAGTACTAAAGAGCCTAGGGGAGAAGTAGGTTTTGATGGCATAAACTAGGCTCAGGGAAGGGGGTAAATGGTGAAGATGAAGGAGTACTTATGGAGAAAGATAGATAGTTAGTTCGCGAAACGCTAAACAAGAACAGAGGCCTTAAAGCTAGGGTAGATATTTGGATACTTCAGAGGCTGTTTGAGCTGGTTAACAGCTGTCAAATTAGGAAAGTGGTTTAGTCTTATAGACGGACTATCACCCCAAGAACTTACTCTAGGCTTAGGAGGTGGTGCGGCGAAATAAGGGCGCGGCTTTAGAGGATAAGATGGGCATTGACATCTTTGAGGCTAATTTAGATAAAAACATAATTAAACTTGATTATGTTTAGGGTAGTTAATTTTATTAAGATATAGATAATTTATTTTGCCAAAAAAAGAAGGAAAACCGATCCAATAAGCCTATTCCCAAATAAAGACGGGAAATATTGTCCGGCTGAATATTACCAGAAAAAGTATACCACTCGTGGTAAAAAAAAATAATTACCTGATGAGACCACAATCTTGCTCTAGGCCTAAAAAATTTACTTTTAGGGGAAAAAATAACTTAAATATCGTTAAGACAATGGACAAGTTTTCCGTCATTGCATGGCCACATTTAACCTTCTATGTTCGGATTAATTTTTCCAGCTCAAACATTAATGAAGAGCTCTCCAATAACTAGAGATAAGCCGTAAGCGTTGACAAGGCCTCGTCAGACCTTGTTTTCCACTTCCCGCTCGACTGAAGATAAGGCCTATATTGTGGATTAATTTTGGTCAAAAACTTTGGGTCACCTCATCACCTATTGAGAGCCCGTAAAGGTTCACCTGATTTAGACGACTAAGATTTAAGAGTGTCTTTATTCGGCCATAGTTGATTAAGCTTTCATAGTCGTGATGGTAATTAAGCTAAGAAGCGCGCTCCAAGTCGTAGGGGAAAATTTCGTAGCTCTTTAGGCTTTTTTCTTATTTCTGATAGTCGCGCTTAAAGGCTTTAGGCGAGTGTTGCCTTTAAGCCTGAAAAATAAGTTAAGATTAAAAGATATGGGCTAAAAGAGCAATCTTTTTCAGGCCCAATCTGAGGAGGGCTCAATGTTAAAATTACCGAGCGCCGAACAGTCGTTTGTCCAAATTAGAGAGAATAATCTACTTTATGTGGATAAAACGAAGTTCCTTTATGCAATCATAAAAAATCCAGGCTGCT
>JAITQT010000222.1 GCA_031288745.1 Deltaproteobacteria bacterium | reverse complement strand
CATAGGGTATTTACGGCTCAAAATATCCTTATTGAAATGAGAAATCTAAAATGCAAGGTCTATGACAATTTGCTCTTAATAAAGGAGATGACAAAAGATATGAAGGATATTTGTAAAATAACCGGCATTGTCATACCAGAAAAGATCAATTTACCTTTCGATTTAGTGTAGTAGGAAAACAGGTCGGGAACTCAGGCTTAAAGATCGTTTAGACAGTTAACAAGTTTTCCGTCAAGGCTTAGCCACATTTAACCGTCTATGTTTCGACAAATTCTTCCAGCACAAACAAGAGTCCCTCCTTTATCCAGCCCTTGACATTAATCCTCACCGTGAAGACATGTATTACAAGCGGGTAAGCGAGAATTTAATTTACAAAATACAACAAAAGCCAAAAGCCCAAAAGCTACGACCCTTGACTAGTTCAATACTCTATGATAAGGCTACTACAACGAGCGGCCAGTTCACTATGACCTATCTCGCTATCATGACCTTACCTCCATAACGTCTTCTACCGTAACACTATTGAGTTTAGGCTCTTCGAGAGTTTTTTCTACGCCGGCAAATTCGCGCTTATATCCAGCCTCTACAAGCCCTCGCCCTCAAGGCCATCAACAGCACGACTCCATTGGCCAAGTAAGGGTACCTACCAGCCTAAACCCCTAACGCTACGACTTCAGGTGCTTATTAATAACCCTCAACATAAACAGAGCAAGTACCAGACGGCCCGCCTCCACCCTCGACAGAACCTCTAGGGCGGCGATGGCTTCAAAAACTGGTCCCCAACCAACTTACCAACATTGCCCGCTCGAAACGGTTGGGCCCAAAACAACAACAGGAGAGCCCAGATGAAAATTTATTTAGGTCCAGGAGCCCCCGACCCTCGCAATGGAGAAATCTTCGAGGGTAAGGACAAATTAGAACTCCTCAAATGGATGATCAACCCGCCCTGCTTTACCATGAATACAGAAAAAGATCCCGACCGCTTCATGGTTCAGTGCATCAATGACATCAATGAACTCTTAGGCCGTAACTTAAAGCTTAAGGGTAGTACGCTCGAGGAAAGGCTAGACTCTTTCTTCGATATTCTTGTCGCTAACAATATGGCTATTTGGGTGCCAGATAACCCGATAAACAATGGGGGTAATAAGTAAAGTTTGCCTCTCCTAACTACAACGGCCCCAAGGCTATGCGGCCCTTTCCTCGTTTCCCTCTTTAATTTCGCTTGTTTATCTATGGCCCTTTGAAGCAAGGCTTCCATAACCACGTCCTGTCGCCGCCTACAGCTAAAATCGAGCCTGCGGTTATTAATGGGCCTCTCTACAACTTGAGGCTCTTTTTGGTACTCATTATTGATAAAAAAATCTACTTGGCCATGGGCACGGCTGATCCTAAGGACGATATTCGTCTTAAGTTTAACGAGTTCGGGCCGCCCTATAGCTCTATAGACCTAGCTTACCCGCCTCTGCGGAGGTCCACTTTCCTATGGTAAGCTAAGAATAAAGCTGGCCCTTTTCGGGTAACTGAACATAGAGCCAAGCCCGGTAGGCTCTCCACCCACATAAAATAAAAATATTTCGAAACAAAAAACGACCAGCACTAAACCTAGCCATTTAGATATTTGGTCGCAAAAAACCTAAATTATTAATTAAAGGTTTCCCAATTTGCCTGACTATCGAGGTTTTCAGGCAGAGTTTTTTTTTAGCCGGCCTCTTGGCCTCTTAGGATTGTGCTCTACCTAATCTTTCTTGCCATCCCCTTTTCTTGGGGACAGGCTTTGGAGCTGGCCTAGAGAGCCCCAATGCTTCGAGCTCATTGATGACGCTAATCGAGGTATGGATACAAGTACGCATCATCGCTTGAAGAAGGCTTTGGGACGTCTTTGAGCCGCCACGCTGATGACATCATCCATTAATTCCCCCTCTGACCTGCCGGCCATTAGGCCTGCCGTCCTGGCTTTTCTAAGGATACGACATGTCGCGACGGTGGAGATGAAATTGATGAATTCAGATCCGATCAGTAAAAAATCTCCCTATTCATTGGTTTTGACTAAGCACTCGTCGTTTTTGTATCTAGCGAATACAAGCTCTACCATCTATCGTCATAGCAGAGGTAAACTGTCTTTCCGGGCAAATCCTGGTCGGATTCGAATACGATAACGCCGAAGGTCTCTATCTTTTGTGCGTACTTAGCCGGATCGAAGTTGTGTTTCTTCTCCGAGTTCGCTAGATATCCCACCTCTTCCGCAGCTGCTCTCTTTGTATCCTTAAAATGAGTATAAGAACCTGCCCCCCTCGGTGGCGCGTTTTTTGAAATCAATATGCGTCTCGATTATCCCTTCGAGGACTTCCTCGAGGGCGAGCATCGAGTTTTCGGCGATAGGGCTGTCGGGTTCGTTTGATTGGCGTCAAAAAGTGCAGCTCAGGCATCTTCTTGAGCAAGGCTTCGATCTTATTCGGCGGGAAACCCTTATCCGCCACGATGATCCCTTTCCTGATGTTGTTGTTGCGGATGAACGCTGGATAAGAGCTTATGTCAATGTTGTTGTCAGGGAAGATCTCCGCGCAGATCCGCTCCATGAGTTCAATGTTATATGCGTATAGTACGTATATTTCCTGGCATCCCTTCACCCTCGCCTTATAGGAGAACGCGGAAAGGTCGTTCACTGTACTGGTGTAATGCTTAAGTGTCCCGTCAATCGCGACGTAGTGATCTTCCCTTACCATCTCCATGCGTTTTTAGTAGAATTGCTTCTGTTTGCCTCCGTCTTGGCCCAGTCGCTGAAGGAATGCACTTATGGTGTTGGGTGACAGGGCGATTCCCGGATAGTGTACGCAAAGGAATGTGCGCTTCTAGTGGGTGGATATGCTCCCAGATGTTATTGACGAGCTGATGCCCCGCAGCGTTGCGATCGACATGATTGCGTAGGCGTCCTGGGCTGGGTAGATGGCTAGAAGGTCAGAGAGCATGTCCTGCGTCACCAACCTAACAAACGCCGCGGAACCATAAGAGAGCATCTCGAGGCCGCTGACGGTAGTCTTTTTGACTTTTGGAACGAACTTGGACCCGATGATATGTCCGATGACGCGCCAGTTAATTGGTTGCGGGGTCCAGCCCGAGACATACTTAAAGCCGGCCCTCTCGCGGACGGCATACCGCAAGGGTCCGTCTTTGCCGCTGTCGTCGACTATTGTATTCACAGGCCTTTTGACCATGCGGATGTTTTCTGGAACGGCCTAAATAACCTTATCTTTATATAGTCCATTAAGGTCTCTATTGAAAGACACACTCTTTCTTAGCCTGTATGTTTTGAAAGATAAGCCCCTTGAGTCTTGGACCGCACATTTTTTAGGAAAAAACTCTTCCAGATTCTTTTCTATACCCCCCTGAAAGTGGCTCAGGATAAGTGTTTTCTGAGTTTTGGCATAATTATCTTGGATAGATCTAATAAAATCTTATCCCATTTAGAGCTACCAGCGAGGAAAAAATGAGGAGTTCTTAATTAAAGTTGTGGAACTCAAAAACAGCTAGCCTTCCCCTCCCAGCCCCCAAGAGGGGGCTAGCTCTTTGAAAAGAGAAAGATTGAGGTATCATTTTAGAAAAAATATACTGCTAGGCCTAAGTAAAGATGGGCTGGTCCTCCAGACAAGATAAGAACGAAGACTAGCGAAGTGATTGAGGAGAGTTAAATATACCTATAAACGAACACTTTAACTTACAGAATAAACCATTAGTAAGGTTCATTCTCTTACGACCCTAAGGTACCCGTCGAACACCTGAACCAGGCCCCAATGAGCCTTCTCAAAAACTACCAGAACTTCACTGTACTGTCCAACTACCAGAGCCATCTTAAAGATGTCCGTTCCTTCCCCTTTAAATAACCATAAATATTTTTTCTTTTCTATCTGGTCTAAGGCTGAAGCGGCCGCTTTTTTCATATTCTTTTTTAACTTATCTTTAGGGAGATCTTTTTTGGTCTTGGGATCTTTACAGCTCTCATATTTGAGTTCGATGATATAGTGCGCGCCGCTTTCCATCTGGAGCAGAAGATCGTAAGTTCCGTCGCCCGTTCGGTTTTTGATC
>JAITQT010000166.1 GCA_031288745.1 Deltaproteobacteria bacterium | reverse complement strand
AGATTATAAAGAAAAAACGTTAATCGTTAATTGCTAACAAAGCCATAAGCTTTTTAGGTGACCTCAAATAGCGCCTAAGTAATCATTGATCGAAGCGCAAAAACCCCTTAAAAGCAAAGTAGTCAAAAAAATTAACTAGTAATAAGGCCCTGTTACAAATTTAAGGACTGATAAAGGTGACTTTTTGCTCTTCGATCATCATTGGCAAAAGAAATCTTAGGACTCGTCATCGTCGATAAAAGAGCCGTTGTAATCTTCAGCTTCATAATCTACTCCTGAGTATAGCCAGGTAATGTGGCTAAATTTTTCGTAATTAAAAAAGCGGGGAGGGGAATGAGTTACTCTCTTTTCCCACGCTAAGGTCCACGGACCAGGTTGCCAGTCTAGAGGGCCTTTTTTCACAGGGGTCGGCTCTCGATAAGGAAAAGTGCGCCACTCTCTGATGCGCTCTTTAACCTTGGAGTCTAAGCTACCCCAACTATCGCGTTGGCTAACGCATTCGTGGTCTATTTGAGCGATTTTGCAAAGGGTTTTGGCGGCATCGGTTTGAAGGGGGTCTATCTTGATATTTCTCATGAAGAGTATATTCTGAGTAGCTTTCTGGGCCGTAAGTAGAGAAGAGTGGAACAATCTATCCCCTTTTTCAACGATTTTCAGATTAACCCCAATTTTAGCCATATCATCCTTAAGAGACGGAGCAGAATTAAACAAATCGGGGCCAACGATTAAAATGTCTGGTTGCCCGCGCAGGCCTTCACCCTCGCTCCAGCCAGTGTATAGGACCTCTTTTAAGATTAAAGGTTGAGGGATAGTGGAAAAGGCTAGCCAATAGAAGGGGATGCCCGGCGGGGAAAGAGAATAGAGTAAGAAAGGGCTAAGGTCGTATTTGGCGGCCTGGGCAAGCTTGATTGGGTCGTAGACGGCCACCAGGCCGCGTTCGGGATGGTGGAAAAGGTTTTTAGATACGGCTATATGGAAGTAATGAATTTTTTCCATTTTCTTTCTGGCCTAGAAACTCCTGGGTTTAGTTATGGGAAAAATGGTGGCCTTTTATTAGTCTGAAAAGACGCGAAAAGACCACTCGTAGTCGTCATCCATATTGAGTGACGGCAATGGTTGTGGGAAGTGGAAATAATGCCTTTAAGCGTTTTAGGTTGAAACTGCCAGATGATAGACGGCCACTAGGCCGACTTAAACGCCCTGAATTTTTCCTATTAACTTCGGTCTAGACTAGATATCGTTACCCTGTCTATAACCTTAAGCTTAGAGAGGTTAGGACTAAAAAATCTCCCCGCCATTGGTCTTTCCTAATAACAACTTAGCTTATTTTACTATAGCTTAGCCTCGCAACCGATAGCTTTTACAAGCCCATCGATTTTAGGGATTTAGGGAGGGGTAGTTGACTCTCTTTTTTGGCTCTAATTTGAAAAGAGAGGTCATTGAGGCTTTATAGCCAAAGCCTAAGCTCTAATAACTTATAAATTCGGCTGACTGTCCAGGTAGCCAAGGGGCATCTTTCCAATCTTCTTCATAGCGGAGGGCAAATTTTCGCATCACTTTAACGTTATTTAGGAAAGAGGCGCAGGCTCTGGAGCAAGTGGAGATGACGTCGTCGTGAAATTTTTTGGTTACTAACCTTATGCCGTCAAAGTTAACTAGTATGTTTTTGAGGCGATCGGCTCCTTTTAAGCTGCGGGGGACCATCAATACGCTCGCAAGCTTATCAAAGGGATTGATTATGGCAAATCGAAAGTTAGGGTCGGCCTTACCACTCATAGGGTAGAGTTCACAGGCGGCGGCTTGGCCGCCTGCGGTGAGTTCCATATAAGCGTCGACCAATTCTTGAATGTTCTGAGGCCTTAAAACGTAAGGACCGATGGCGAAGCGTTGGCCATTTCTTTCTTCGATGTTGAGTATAGTTTCAAGTTTAGAACGGATTAAAGGTTCTAGGGTGATGGCGTTAGCAGTGTAATCTAGAAGAACAGCTTCGGAGATGCCTAAAGCTTCAGCGATGTCATTAAGAGGACAGGGCCAGCAAGACAAAAGAATTTTGGTAATTTTAGGCCCGTTATCGTTGGGGTTATAGGATTGTACGCTTTCTGCCGCATAGGGGAGTCTATCATCGGCTGGGCGAATACGCAAGTAGGTTAGGCCAGTAAGCTCATCAAAATCAAAATAGCGGGGTGGGGAAGATTTGACGGTCTTTTCCCACCTTAACGTAAATTGACCGGGGTGCCAGTCAAGCTCCGCATCTGTCTCCATAGGGATAGGCTGTCGATAATCTAAGGCCAGCCACGCCATAATTTTTTTTTGTTGAGCTTCAGTTATCTGTTTGTTAGTTAAAAATTGTTCGTGGTACTGTCGAATTTGTTGATATATGGTCTTGAGAGAGCCACTAAAAGAGTGGTCTTCTTGGTCGCTGCTCTTGTAGACATTAAGTAAACTTTCTTTCTGCGCCAAGCTCTGAGAGATGGTAAGGGGACTGTTTTCCGTTTTGGTGAAGACAACCTTCACTCCGATTTTAGCTAAGTCCCGGGCCAGGTGTTTGGAAGAAGCGGCAAGGCTAACATTTACTATCAAATTGTCCGGTAGACCGCGTAAATCAGGTGCCTCAGTCCAGCCTTCAAAGAGAACCTCTTTTAAGGACCTAGGGCTAGAGGCTTGGCAATAGGTTAGCCAACTAATTGGGAGCCCGAGAACCGTTAGGCCGTAGAGTAAGATAGGACTTAGCTGATAGCTCTTAGCCTCATTGACTTTGATAGGGTCGTAGGTAATTATTAGACCACGCTCGGGATGATGAAATAGGTGCTTGCAGACGGTAACGAAAAAAAGATGCTCTCGTAACATTATTAGGATCCAAAAAATAGAGAAAATAGAGGCTAGCCTTCAGCCTAAAGGCAAGATAAAGCAAAAACTAGCCAAGTACCCTACTAGGGCGGAAAGTCTAAAGCTCAAAATTTTAAATAACCTTGGCATTAAGAAGAGTTATTATAAACTAATATGGGGTTAGTTTCCAGAGATTTTATTTTGTTCGATAGGGCTGGTTTCGAGTGACCAGTGTTTTCAAGTCGTAGGTTTTATCGGAGGGACCGTAAAATTCTTTCTTTATAGGGAGAGGATATTATGAACGAAAAGATTTTCCATTTTCAAAGCCTTTTTTGAATCTCATCTTTCCCACCCATTGACTGCGTGTTTGGAACTAAATCATCTAACGATTGAACCTTTTCGCTAGCTAGAAATTCATTTCGTTAGTTATAATCTGATTTAGAGCTTTTTGGGCCGCGCTTAGAGATCTTTCTCTACTTAACCATTACTCAGAATAAAGGAGGTAATGGTGAAGACGAAGAGGGCTTATGGAGCAAGAAAGATTATCAGTGTTCGAAACGCTAAACAAGAATAGCAGCCTTAAAGCTAAAGCCAAAATTTAGACACCAGGATGCTGACGGCGCGGGTTAACGCAATCAAAGGAGAAAGTAGTTTAGTCTTATAGATATAGCCCAATTGCTTTTTGGCCATAGAGGGATTTCATAATGGAGATACAGTTTTAGGCTGAAAAAAATACCCAAGGCTTATTTATATCTGCAGGCCTTAATCAATCAGCTGGCTCGAATTAGTGTCTCTTTAGAAATCACCAGTCGGAGAGGCAGGGGCGAGACAATTGTTAGCACAGTTCTTAGAGCGCACGGTGAAATTTAATTACAATTTTTAAGGCGATCGCTAGCTGTTCGCTTGGGGAAAAAGCTCTGGTGAACGGTTACTAATTTTCAAAGAACCAAATAATGATCGAAGCGCAAAAACCTCTTAAAAGCAA
>JAITQT010000090.1 GCA_031288745.1 Deltaproteobacteria bacterium | reverse complement strand
CAAGAGGGCTTTCGGAAGGAGCTTGAGCGGTGGCCACGAAACGGGCCAAATAATTTTTTAGCTCGCCTAGCTTAGCCAAAAAATCTACCGGCAAGGCTGCCGCGGCTGGGCTGGAAATTACGCTACCCGCAAGATTGCTTTTGCCAGCCTCGCCCTCTAAGAGAAACTCCAGATTGGTTAGAGAGGTCATCTGAGAGTTAAGGCTATCCATATCGAGCTGAATTTGATCGGCCAAATCCATGATAGTCATGGAGGCCTTTTCGGTCAGCTCCACCACCTCTTCGAGCTGGCCTTTGGCGTTTTCTAGATCGGCTCCAGTTTTCGAGAGATCCCCTTGGGGCACTTCGGGAATCTCGCCTACGGAAACCGATAGCTGGCGAGCCAACTGACCGACTTTTTCAAAAAGCTCTTGGGAAATCTCTTGAAAAAAAACTTGCTCGTTGGGAGAATGTCCCAAATTCGAAGCACTAGGCACCGGCGCGGCGGCGACATGGGCTGGGGAGTGAGAGGGAGCGGCACCCAAAGTGGGGCTGACCACCCCTAGGGCCATGTTAGCCGTCACCAACTCAGGTAAAACTTTGATTTGATAGATAGCCTCGGGAGTGACGATACGGAATTCACCCACGCCCAGTTCAAAACCGATAACCGGGGGACTTGAGCTCATACGAGACCTTTCGGGCGAGAACTTTTTGGGCAGCGGTACCAAAGAACGCTGAAAATGAAGATAAGGGCGAGCGATACGAAAGGCAATCTTGGCCGACTAAAAGCCTAGAGCGACCGGCACGGCCTAAGAAGCCCTAAAGCCAAAAAAAAGGTGAAAGAGACTAACCGCAGCCAAAAGCCAAACCAATAGAGGTGTCCGTTAACAAATGTGAACGTTTAAGGGCCCGCTCACAAGAGAGAACATTGCGGGGCCAAGCCTATTGAAAGGGACGACACATACCGCAACAATGTAGCCCCCTATAGGAGCTTAGTAATTTTAACATTAATCAAAGTTAAAATATATGGTAGGAGCAGAGAGCTAAGTAGAAACCTCAAAAGAACTAATGTTAAGATCTTAAAGGTAGGCTAAAACTTAATTACAACTCGAAAGTCGCTACCAGCCGCAACGTGGGAAAAATAGACTTGGTGAACGGTTACCAATAGAAAAATAAAAACAGGGAAAATAAAGTATTTATAGTTTTTTACGTTTTTTTAGTTTATTATACAGGTTTAATGTTAAACTTTTAGCTTAATATTAAACCTATCATACTTAAAGTAGCTTAAACGACAGAGGCACTAAAGAAGCAAAAATTTAAATCAAAAGCTGTGGGCATTATACTAGTTTGACGGTTAAGGATCAAGAAAACAGTGGGCGCAATAGTCAAAAAAAAGATTGAACCTAAAATTTTAAATGCTCTTAATGTCCATAAAATAAGGTGGGTAAAGTCTTTTTTTTCAAAAAAAAAGCCCTTAACTAGGGCCAAAACGCCTAAATCAACCTCGCCCACTATATTGAGGCGGTCGACTTTTAAAGGCAAAATGAAATTACTCCAAAACCCTAACCAGGCTCTCAAAGCTAAGAACGTAAAATTCCCCACCAATGTGTAAGCGACAAGCCTTCACTCGGCCAGCTAGAACGACAGTCGCTTTAGTTTGGGGATGATAAATTAGACTTCCGTCACTCTCTAGAGCATAGCCAGGAAACTGCATAGAGATTAAAAGCGTCTCCGAGGAATTGACCGAGTTTTTAGCTAACCAAGAACCGCGACGACCGGAGCGCCTTAAAAAATGGGCCCAAGGCTCTTTTTTTTCCTCCCCGTCGGCTAGAAACACCGGGTATAGGCCAGGCGAAAGGAAAGCGTCCAAATCCATCCAAATCCTCGCCGGGAAAAAATGGCCATCTTCTCTCAAATAGAAGGGCCATAATTAAAAAAAAGAGGTTAAGGAGATTTTTAGCACTATAACTAAAAAAACCCAAACAAATTAAACCCATATAATTTTAACAAACTACAGCTTATGCGTCAACATCAATTTGTTTGGGTTTTCCTTTTTTTCTCAATGATCATAAAAATATAATTTATTTATTAATCTGTTTTTGATTATAAAAAAACTAATTGCCTGGGGCTCTAGCCGCAAAATTTAAGTTTTAGATAACCGACAACTGACCTTTTTTCTATGCGTTTGACAAGGAAGTTAGCTTTAGAGCTGTAATTGTTTTTTTCGTTCGCCTTAAAGATCTAAAAAATAATCTTAGGAGGCTTCTCCCTTAGGTTGGCATTGACATTTTTTTTCCTCGATTTATGATCTAAAAAATTTGCTCTTATTGGGAAACAATAATGTTGTAGTAAGCGTTGTCCTTAACAATTATGCAGGGGGGATCAAAATTCACGGCCAAAAAGTTGGGACGCCCCCTAGATCAGCTAACTGGCCAAAGAGAAAAGCCCTAATTTTTTTTCTTATCTTTACAAAAATTTATAAAACTTTTTTAGACTTCGAATACATTATTTTCTATAACTTATTTTTAATTCTTTATATTATACTAAATTATTTAAATATTTTATTTTTAAAAATCTGGACAAAGGTTGACAACTACCGCTTCTTAGGTTATAAAAGGCTCTTGCTATAACCGTAACCGTAACCGTTCACCAAATCTTTTTTTCCCCCACGTTACGGCTGTTAGCGACTTTCGAGTTGTAATTAAGCTTTCGCATACTCTTTAGTTCTTAACATTAGTTCTTTTGAGGTTTCTACTTAGCTCTCTGCTCCAACCATATATTTTAACTTTGATTAATGTTAAAATTACTAAGCTCCTATAGGGGGCTACATTGTTGCGGTACGTGTCATCCCTTTCAATAGGCTTGGCACCGCAACGTTCACATTGGTGAACGGACACTTAAAAACCGAATCTTGTTATAATGAATTTTCTTTTAAAGATATGGAAAATTGCGGCCTTAGCTTAAGCCTCTAACGCTTAGGCCTGGCGGCTCAAGGCTTATTAGCCAAGAAAGTTAATCAACTAAGCCGTTTTAGAGCTGATTTTTTTTAAACATAATTGCCAGCTTTGGTCATTATAACACTTCATGATAATATTGCAGGGAGCATTTATTTAGGACCATTTTTGATTGTAGATATTGCTCTTTTTAAGATATTTTTTATGGCCGAGCTCATAGCGAGGGCCAAGGCTAATTTTAGCTAAGCCTGTGATTACGTTATTGGCGCTGACCCAGACGCTTTATTGTCCTGGTTTTGGTGGATTAAAACCACCGCCTTTAGGCGGGAGCTTTAGCATTATCTTCTTTACGTATCCTTGCCTACCTGACCC
>JAITQT010000063.1 GCA_031288745.1 Deltaproteobacteria bacterium | reverse complement strand
TTTTCCTCGGGCGCTTTGTCGATTTGATCGAAGGGCACGTACTCGCCGCCGCCGGCCTTAGAGAGCACCAAGGTGATGGCCGCGGTGAGAGTGGTTTTGCCGTGATCGATGTGACCTATGGTGCCGACGTTAACGTGGGGTTTGGAACGGTCAAACTTCTTTTTGGCCATTATGAGCCTCCGATAGAAAAACGCTTGGGTTTTTTACAAAAAAAATGATTGAATATAATTAGCTTTGCGCAGCTTTGTTAATTTAAATACTTAAACTAAAAATTTAAATTATGAGCGTATATTATCTCTGACCTTCCCGCTGGGCTTGTCTCTGAGCGACCACCTCGGTGGCCACCTGCTCGGGCAAAGGTTGATAGGAGCCGAACTGCATACTAAAGGTAGCCCGACCCTGAGTACGGCTACGAAGCTCAGTAGAATATCCGAACATAGAAGCTAACGGGGCCTCGCACTTTACTATGCGCGAGCCGCCCAAAGATTCGAGGGCTGATACCTTACCGCGACGAGAGCTAAGATCGCCTATCACGTCACCGACGTAGTCCTCAGGGGTAACTACCTCAAGGGCCATAATGGGCTCTAAGATAATCGAACCTGCCTTTTTAAGGCCCTCTTTAAAACCCAAAGAGCCGGCAATGGCAAAGGCCATTTCTGAAGAATCAACGTCGTGATAAGAGCCGTCAAATAAGGTAATTTTCACATCCGTCACTGGAAAGCCCGCCCTGACGCCACCCTTGGCTGCAGCCTCCACTATACCCTCGCCAACGGCCGAGTGATATTCCTTAGGCACGGTACCACCAACCACGGCTGTTTCATAAACCACGCCTGAGCCTATTTCTAATGGCTCTAACCTTAACCAGACGTGCCCATATTGCCCCCGGCCGCCAGTTTGCCTCACGTGCCGGCCCTCAACTTCCACTGTCTTAGTAATAGTTTCGCGGTAGGCCACCTGAGGGGCCCCTAAGTTAGCGGCCACCTTAAATTCTCGGATAAGGCGATCGGCAATAATTTCTAAGTGCAGCTCGCCCATGCCGGAGACGACCGTCTCCCCTGTCTCTTGATCAGTGCGCACCCTAAAGGAGGGGTCTTCTGAGGCTAATTTACCTAAGGCCGCTCCCAGTTTATCAGCTTCGTCCTTATTTTTAGGGGTTAAGGCGATGTGAATAACCGGTTCGGGGATATGCATCTGCTCTAAAACTAAGGGTTTGGCTTCGTCACACAAGGTATCTCCCGTAGAAGAATTCCTTAAACCAACCGCAGCCACGATATCCCCTGCCCAGGCCTCTTTAATTTCTTCGCGCTTATTGGCATGCATCTTAAGTAAACGGCCAATCTTTTCCCGAGCGTTGCGACTTGAGTTAAAGACTTGATCGCCCGACTTAAGAGAGCCGCTATAGACGCGTAGAAAGGTAAGATGGCCCACGTAAGGGTCGCTCATAAGTTTAAAGGCCAAGGCCGAAAAGGGGGCCGAATCGTCAGCTGGTCTTTCCACCTGCTCTTTATCGGGCCCTAAGCCAACCACGGGCTTAATATCGGCCGGAGAGGGCAAATAATCGACTACAGCATCCAAAAGGGGCTGAACGCCTTTATTTTTAAAAGCTGAACCCAAAAGGACCGGAGCGCACTTAAGATTTATAGTAGCCGACCGTAAAGAGGCCCTTAAGCGTTCGCTAGAGACCTCGCGGCCTTCTAAAAAGTCTTCAATTAAATTATCGTCTAGCTCGGCTAAGGTTTCTACTATTTGAAGGCGAGAGGCCTTAGCTGACTCTAAAAGATCATCAGGAATAGGGCCAATATCATAGCGCGAAGGATCATTTGGATCTTTAGAATATCTTAGGGCCTTCATCTCCAAAAGATCTATAAGTCCTTCGAACTTTTCTTCTTGGCCAATGGGGAGCTGCAAAAGAACAGGATTGGCCGCCAGGCGCTCTTTGATTTCCTTAAGGCACTTTTGATGATCAGCACCCAGCCTATCCATCTTATTAATAAAGGCAATGCGGGGCACCCCGTAGCGGTCGGCCTGCCGCCATACCGTCTCCGATTGGGGCTGAACTCCACCCACGGCGCAAAAGACGGCCACGGCCCCGTCGAGAACCCTAAGGCTTCTTTCCACCTCGATAGTAAAATCAACGTGACCGGGCGTGTCAATGAGATTTATGCGGCGATCACGCCAAAAACAGGTCGTGGCCGCCGAGGTGATGGTAATGCCCCTTTCTTGCTCTTGGGCCATCCAATCCATGACCGCCTGACCGTCGTGAACCTCCCCTATCTTTTGGGAAACGCCGGTGTAAAACAAGACGCGCTCGCTAGTAGTCGTCTTACCAGCGTCAATATGAGCGATAATGCCAATGTTGCGGGTGTTGGCTATTGATGCCTGTCGAGCCAAATCGAATCCTTTGAAAAATAATGCGTTAGATTATAGCTTACGGTTACTATAGTTGGGGCAAGGGCTAAATTTTATGATAACCTTTTTAGGCCTTGATTTTTAGCCAATAAACCGCCCTCAAGGCCGAGGCCTTGGCCCGCAGATAAGAGTTTTCAAAGAGAGTTTTATTTTAAGAAGTAACCGTTCCCCAAGTCTTTTTTTCCCCACGTTGCGGCCGGTAGCGACTTTCGAGTTGTAATTAAGTTTTAGCCTACCATTAAGAACTTAACATCACTTCTTTTGAGGTTTCTACTTAGCTCTCTTCTCCAACCATATATTTTAACTTGGATTAATATTAAAATTAATTAGCTCCTATAGGGGGCTACCATTGTTGCGGTATGGGTCGTCCCTTTCAGTAGGCTTGGCCCCGCAACATTCTCATTTGCGAACGGGCACAAAACGAAAGACGCCTTTTACCAGCGATAATGAGCAAAGGCCTTATTGGCCTCAGCCATTCTATGGGTGTCTTCGCGTTTTTTAACTGAGGCCCCCCGGCCTTGGGAAGCGTCAATGAACTCTGCAGCCAATTTGGCCACCATGCCCTTTTCGCCCCTAGCCTGGGCGTAGTTTATTAGCCAGCGTATTGATAGAGCGGAGCGCCGCTCAGGTCTAATTTCTACCGGTACCTGATAAGTGGAGCCGCCAACACGGCGGCTTTTGACTTCCAAGGCCGGACGCACCTGATCGAGGGCCTTTTCAAAGGTCTTAATAGGGTCGTCTTTGGTCTTTTCAGCTATAAGATCAATGGCCCCATAAAAGATGCGCTCAGCCGAACTTTTTTTTCCACGCCGCAAGAGATTGTTGATAAACCTAGCCACCATCTTGTTGCCGTACTTGGGATCGACAGTCGCGTCTCTTTTGGAAAATTCTCTGCGCCTAGGCATCTTGTCATCTATCCTTTTTTATATCGTTATTGACATCCTCCCTTACTGCAAGGAAGGGAAATAATTGGAGCCTTAAGAGCAGGTGCTTCAAGTCTCTTTAGAGGGTTGTTAATTCGTAGGTTGGCTTTATAGTCATGTTCTCCCAGGCATTGAGCTAGGGCCCCTCCATCCGGGAAACAGTTAAAGCACCGACCAATGGGCCATATTTCTTCACCCTGAAGGAAGACGTTTTTTTCGACGCTTCCATTAAGGACCCTTGGTAGTTAGAACTGGTTAATTTGGGAATTTAAAAAAAACAAGACTCATTTTAGGCTATTTAAACGGCCTTTTTAAAATAAGGACTAAAAATTATTTAGGCTTTTTTGCCCCGTACTTACTGCGGCCTTGACGGCGCTTTTGTACGCCAATAGAATCCAAGGTACCGCGAATAACGTGATAACGCACGCCGGGGAGATCTTTAACACGTCCGCCGCGAATCATAACCACCGAGTGCTCTTGAAGGTTATGCCCTTCGCCTGGGATATAGGAGGTCACTTCCATAGAATTAGTTAAGCGCACACGAGCCACTTTGCGTAGAGCCGAGTTAGGCTTTTTCGGAGTAGCCGTGTAAACCCTAATGCAAACCCCACGCTTTTGAGGGCAACTCTTTAAAGCCGGCACAGTGTTCTTTTTTATCTGCGCTTTGCGGCCAATGCGAATCAACTGGTTTATGGTCGGCATCTTATTATTACCCCGAGAAAATAGTTCGACCCGTCTATAGGTCTAAAAGCTTTCAAAATTAACATCCTCTCCACCCTATAGGAGGAATTATTAACATAGCTAAAGGGGAAGTTAATCAAATTTATTTTTAATTTACTATTTTTTTCTAAAAAAAACGACAAAAAAGACCTTACCAGGCCTTAAGACCCTTTTTCAAAGCCCGAAATCTTAATTTCGAGGTTCAACTATTTTTAGAAGACCGCATTTTAGTAAACTAATAAATTGGGTTCTAAAAATCGTCTCTTTGAATCTGGGTACACCCGGGAAGGTATCGATCCTAAATAGGCAAACCGACTTAGGAGCGTCGATTATTGGCCGATTCTTGCGAATCGGTTGCTAGCGGCTTTGAGCAAGTTGGCCTTTTTGAGCGCTCCACGCGACCGCGTTTTTGCAGCCTTGCGCCAAAAGGGTTACTCGGTTGCTTGCTTGAGCCTAACCAAGCGATTTAGCATTTATACAAAATCGCTGAATTAAAGTCAAGACTTTATGAGGGTTTTTAGCCCAAAAATAAAAAATATTTTTTATTTTTTTTTCGCTTAGGTCTTATCAACTAAATATTGATTTAAATCGCGAACAAAGCCCAAAATACAGGTTACCCTGGCCCCACTCAACTCTACGGCCTCCAGGCAGATCTAGTCCTCCTGCCCCGGGTCGCTGGGCTAAATCCAAAACCATATCCACGCTCAAAAGCGAGATAGGCTCACCCCCGTCAGCCTTCGGCGACAATATATCCCTTAAAAGGCGGCCGACCAATCTTCTTTGCTCGGCCAGGCTTAAAGCCATAAAGCCGGCCGCTTCTAACTTAATGAGGCAAGGTTCAAGTCTTTGAGTTAAGCTTCGGCTAAGTCGGCTGACGGTATTGTCCCAAAAAAGCTCCTCGTCAGCAGCTAACCTCGCAACCCGGCTTAAGGCAGCCAAATAGGCCGGGTTAAGTCTTTCAAATTGAGGCAGCACCCGGTGGCGCACTAGGTTGCGACTAAATTTAATTTCCTGGTTGCTTTCATCCTCAAGCCAGCTCAAAGAGCGACTTTTTAAAAATTCCAACAGCTCACCCCGCTCAAAACTTAAAAGAGGCCTTATTATTCGGCCCCTTTGGGCCGGGATACCCATTAAGCCCCCGGGCCCCGAGCCGCGGGCCAGTTTCAAAACTATGGTTTCGGCCTGATCTTGAGCCTGGTGAGCCGTAAGGAGCCAATGTCCCCCCCAGTCGTCTAACTGGCGCTCTAAAAATTCATAGCGCGCAAACCTAGCCGCTTCTTCCAAACCCTTGCCCCTTTGTTGAGCTAATAACTTCACCTCTCTTTTCTCTACGCAGCATTCAAGGCCTAAATGTTCCGCCGCCTCCTTAGCTTTTTTTGCCTCAGCCTCGGAACTGGGCCTTAAACAGTGATCTAAATGAGCGGCCAAGAGATTATCGGGGCTCAAATAATCCCTTAATAGGGCTAAGAGAGCCATGGAATCGCCTCCTCCAGAAAAGGCGCACAGATATCGCCCTTGCGGCCAAAGGGGGCATAAGCCGCTCATGACCTGGGCAAAGCGCTCGGAAAGAGAGTTTTTTTTTATACTCCGCCCTAAAGGCCTATCGCAGCTGGTACTTTCTAACATAAATATTGACATCCCCCCTTCCTTGAAGGAAGGAAGGAGATTCCTACTGAACTAAAGCAGAAAGCCTTCAAGTCTCTAGCGAGGGTTGTTATTTAGTCGGCTGGCTTTATGGCTTATCCCATCCACTGTCCTTAAGTACAACCTAGCTGGCCGTGAAAATATTTAAAGCGTCTACTAAATCGGCGTTATTTTCGTAGACCCAGCTAAGCACCTAAATTGAACTTTGGTTGGGAGATTACCGTTTTCTGGATGACCACACTAGACATTAAGGGCTTTAAGTAATAAGGCCCACCTACCGCCTCCAGGGGGGCTAAGGTCTCTTTATTCTTTAGGCTCTTATTTTTTGTATAAACTCGCAGACAAAAACTGAGTCCTTTCTAGTTGTTATTAGAAAACCTATTACCACTTCCGAAATGACGTTAAAATGCATCGCCTTCAGGACCGAATGGATGATAGCATGGCTCACTCCTTCCAAGGCTTTAAGCGCCCTGTGAGATCCTTTGCGAGGATATCATGAAAGAAACTCCTATTGCCTTTTGGAGCCGTTCAATAAGCTTGTTTACGGTTTAAGTCGTTCGACCAAGCAAAAAGTTAAGAAACTTAGATTCTATAGCTTCGCTAACCACCATGCTAACCAACTTGTTAGACCGCCTTAAAATGTATTTGCCGGGTTTAATTATCTATAGCTCCCGAAAAATTTAACACAACATCGTCTCGGTTCTATTAATCTTAATTGGGCAGTCAATTCCAAGAAGGTTGTAGACCGCATTAACATTCTTAACTGGCACCTGAGGTATGATGTCCTTTGCGTAGACCTTGCATTTCTGGTTTCGAAGAGCCATGAATACCCCTTCCAGACTAATCTTGTCTTTCTTTTTGCTCTTGCTGAGTATATCTCTCTGTAGCCTTTGAATAATGGCAGTAGCCATAA
>JAITQT010000053.1 GCA_031288745.1 Deltaproteobacteria bacterium | reverse complement strand
CTATTAGCCATTCAACCCCAACATATTACTAGTACTGAAGATAGTCTGCCAACATGGGTTTTTCGCTTAGAGTAGCTTTTTTACGGGTGACCCTTTGTTTCCTTAAGTTGTTGACATTGATTTTCTAAGAGTAAACTTGGCTGCGTATACATACGCAGGGTCATATCCATAAAGTCAAAGACTTAAGAGTGGGTTAAAGCTAAAGTTAATCGCTTAGCTAGTTCAAGTGTTAGGTAACAGTCTTGAAGGCAATACTTGATAAAAGATTCGCGCTCGGTTTGATTAAATTCTGGCCAGCGTCGGCCATTACTTTGTACGATGAAGTCGCCTTTCTTATAAATGCCCAAAGTCTTACTCTGGTTCGCTAGGCTCACACCACCGAGGCGACTACAGCCGTGCCAGCGAGCTAGTATATTTGTACAGATTAATTTCTTAATAGGAATTTTTAAAACGTCTCCTAAAATAAAGCCATCAACATAAGCGTTATGGCATATAACTCCGTCGTAATCGGCTAAGATCTCGGTTAGCTTTTGTTTCCAGTATGCGAGCGGCTTAGGCTCCCCCTCAGGAGGGAGAGCAATCGTAGTAGCCTTTCCATTAAAGGCCACCGCGCAGGCTAATAAAATCTCAAACCTACGGGCGCGACAATATTGCTCCACGCTCATTTTCCCAAGTTCGTAGCCAGTGAACGTGCACCAATAAATTTCGAAGTCCACGACTAGGTATTTTTCTATGAGCTCAGACTTGTCAGAAAGATCAAAAGTCTTCATTAGTTAAAACCTTTCATATCCGCCCTTGACAATACTCTCGGCAAGGGCGGTTTTATTTTTTAAGGGGCAGACAAAACTTATAGGGTTTGATATAAAAAAATAACAATTATTTTTTTCATTTGAACTCCTCACCCTGGCGGTATCCTTTTCTGCCGCCAGGGTTTTTTTTGTTTAAGTCCTAGAAGCACTGGAAGCTTGAGCACTAACTCAGGCTAGTCGTCGACAAGAATATACTAGAATCGCGGCAGTATTCTTCCACGCTCATTTTCCCAAACTCGTAACCAAAGAGCGTACACCTATAAGTTTCGAAGTCCTCGACCAGGCATTTTTCTATAAGCGCAGACTTGACAAAAAAATCTAACTCAACTATAGCCTCCATTCGTTAAAGACTTTCATCTCCGCCTTGACGCTACTAACGGCAAGGGCGGTTTTATTTTAAGGAGCTTGAAAAAACGTAAAGGGCTTGATAAACTAGATATTTCTTAGACATAAGAACTCCTCTGGCGGTAGCCTTTCTGCCGCCAGGGTTTTTTTTTATGTCCAGGAAAGCACTGGGAGTTTGATCACTAACTCTGGCCAGTCGTCGACAAGAGTATACTGGTGTTCTACGTAAGCGCTCCAAGTAGCCTCTCTTGACCGCTACTCGCGTTAAGGACGATTTTTTTTATTTTTTATTTTAAGGGGCTTGACAAAACGTAGGGGATTTGATATATAAATAATCAGATATAATTTTTTCATTGGTAATCTTCACCCTGGTGGTAGCTAAAACTACCACCAGGGTTTTTCTTGTTTACGCCTAAGAGAGCACTGAAAGTTTAAGCACCAACCTCTGGTCAGTTGTTGGCAAGAGTATACTGATGTTCTAGGTAAGCGCTCTAAGTAGCGTCGCGCAGCTCAATAGCCCGAGCGCCTTGGGCTACATAGATAGGGTCGGTGGAATTAGTGAATTTACTTTCTTCCCCCGTGGGAAAATATTTATCGGCTATATCCCTTATAGCGCCAGCTGTGGACGAGAGCTTATCTCTCACTCCTGTACCTTAGGCTGGTCCTCATCACTAGCCTCGGCTATTTCCTCAAGCAGCTCAACAACTGAAGAAGTCGCCACCACGCACATCTCAAGATTAGGTAAATACCCAACATAGCGTAGGCGGTAGTTTTCCTCTGTGTTATCAAAGAAAATTACAAGCGCGCTTGGTTAGGATGTACAGGCTAAAATCTTAATTACCCCCAAATGCGTGCAAAAAAATTAGGGTACTAAAAGTGTACCGAGGCTACGAAAAAATATTTTTTCGTAACTTTAAAAATTAATGATATACTAAAGATTGTTTATGCAGGATTATAAGACGAGATGTTGGGAAAGTGTAGAGATTATTGTGGATGCATTTTGCTTAAAAGTCAATAGCCGTCTAAAGCCTTTAAGCGCGACTATCAAATTGAGAAAAAAAGCCTAACTTACGGCTAAAACCCCGCCAAGCCCCTCGAACTATCAAGGTTTTTTTTGGCACTTATAAACGGTTAAGCTGGCTGGTCTAAGAGGATTAGAGTCGTTGAAGCCTGATGGTGTGGACGACTGGAGAACAAACATATGATAAGCCTTAAATCATCATAGCCAATCCGAAGGGTCGTTGTGAAGGTTATTTACAACTCGCCAGTCGAACGTATAGATGAAAATAGGTCTTAGGGAGACTTTTTGAGGTTACCAATATCTTTAGTTTAAGCTGAATTTTTTGGGGCTCAATAGCTTATCTATCAAATATGGGGAGAGGTCTTGGAAATTATTGGCCCTAAATCAACAGAGATCAAGGCTCACCTCGTTTACCGGTGAGAAAAACGAAGAGTAAGGTAATTAATTTTATTTTTAAGGGCAATGTAAAAAAAAAATGTAATATTACTGCGTTGCCCTCGGCTACAGTTAGGTTACCGGTGTGTTTAGATACTGAAACGCCATACACGTCAAATAAGAAGACCCCGCCCGCGCCTTATTTTTTGGTAGTTTCTTGAGAAGTTGAATAAGCACTATGTCGTAAAATTTGCGCCTCACCGCATTGTCCTCGGCCTGGGCTGCAGCTGTTAAGTTTCGATGATGTTGTTTTTTAACTCCTCCGAAGCCCCCAGTTTTAGCTCAGTCCATTTTGAGCCCAATGAAAGGGCGCTTTTTTTATTCGTAACCGTTCACCAAGTCTTTTTTTCACCACGTTGCGGCTGGTAGCGACTTTCGAGTTTTAATTAAGTTTTAGCATACCCTTAAGTTCTTAACATTAATTCTTTTAACGTTTCTACTTAGCTCTCTAATCCAACCATATATTTTAACTTTGATTAATTTTAAAATTACTAAGCTCCTATAGTGGGCTACATTGCTGCGGTATGTGTCGTCCCTTTCAATAGGCTTGGCACCGCAGCGTTCTCTCTTGTGAACGGGCCCTTAAACGTTCACATTTGTGAACGGACAC
>JAITQT010000052.1 GCA_031288745.1 Deltaproteobacteria bacterium | reverse complement strand
AATATGTCCTTATTACTAGTCAATTTGTTAAATTATTTTGTTTTTAAGAGGTTTTTGCGCTTCGAGCATGGTTAAATGGGGCATATTTTAAGTAAAAAATATAGATCGGGGCCTGGTGTGTGTCTTAGCCAGCTAAAGCATAATTTTGGGACCGGTTGGAGGTTAGTTTAGGGAGGTTTGACCATAGAGTCTGAAATTTTTTGGCCTTATATTTTTTTGGGGGGAGTTTAAATTTTAAAGACTAAAGGGGGGGCTATGTCTCAATTTTCAGCTGTTTCCGAAGAGGAATTTGAAACGGCTAAAGAGGTATTGCGTAATTGTTCTTGTCCGCGGCGGTATCGGGCCGCTTTGGCGGCCATCTTCGCCGCCGACGGCCGCTACGCTCCAGAGGAACTATTGGAGCGTTTTGGTTTTACGCCGCAAAGCTTGTTAATCGATCCGCTTAAACTTAAGCGACCGGTCCTCAAAGCTAAAGGAGCCTGGGGCGGAGCTAGGCATTTTTTATTAACCTTCGCTCAAGAGGAAGCCCTTTTGAGCCAATACGAATCTTTGGCCCTACTAGGGAACTTGAGCAGCATGTCGGAGGCCTTTGAAAATTATAAGGCTAAAGTGGGTAAGGAAGTTTGTAAATCCACTTTTTATCGGATGTTAAAGCGCCACGGTTGGCGAAAGGTCAAGTTGAGCGCAGATAGCCAGGATAAAGCCCAAAGGGGCTATCTATGGGCTAAGGAGCGCGAGGGGACCTATTAGCTTTTAGTTTATCAGGCTTGGAATAACTTTTGAGAGGCGTTTTGGCCATCTCGAATAGACTTCCGACTATTTAGCCCCAGGGGCTAAATAGTCGAGTCTGCTCTCTGATCGTTTTATGCCCTGGAAAAAAACTGGTTAATCGTTCACAAGGCCTCTTCAAGACCTTGTTTGATACTTCACGTTCGACTGAATAAAGGCCTAACATGGGCTAATGGTTGGATTCCCCTGACCATTTGAAAAATACATTATAAGGTAACCTTACAGTTATAATACACTGATAAAATCTCAAAGAGCAGTAGGCCTCCTGGAAGGGCTTGTGAACGGTTTCTTTTTATATTATGTGAGAGCGTCTTACTCGGCGCGGTTAAAGCTGCGTCAGGGGCTAGTCAGCGGCTCCTGTAACTGAACTTAACTGTGTGGGTATAAAATGATTTATGTTGTTATAATATTAAATATTATTTTATTATTTAACTTCTTCCCTTTACGTTTTTCATCTTTATCTTTTTTTATTTCTATAATAAATTTAATTTTTGCTTCAACAGAGTTATTTAAAGAATTTTATTCTTCTATTGATAATGATAAGATAGAAGTAATTTTAAAAAATTTACCAATTTTTATATTCATCTTAAATATAATACTTTCTTTATTATATATGTATTTAGTATTTAAATTATTATTTATAGGAGGTATGGGCGCTGGGGTTGGAATTTTATCTTTTTTATTTAATCCTGCTTTTTACGCCCCATTTTTTACTTCATATTTTTCTTTTAAATGTTTTAAGTGATAATTTAATATATAAATATATATTGTATATGTGCCCGTGAAGGCTTCTTGCCCTACCCGGTGAAAGCTGCCTCAGAGGCTAGACAGTGGCTCTTGAAACTGAACATAACTTCTTAGTTGAGAGGCGAGCTGGGGAGCAACAGGCGGTGAACTCGCCTGTTTCGGCCTTGTTAGGAGAGCATCCATATTATATTTCTAAAGCCAGTGCGTTAACACTGCCGAGTCGGCCTTAACTGAAATTGCGACGTAAGTGGTCACCCGGGGAACCATTTAGCTAGAAGAGCTAACTGGCTAAAATGGTCGTTATGGGGTGATTGCGGGGAAAATGTTCTGAAGGTCAGACGAGATAGCGGGGCGGCCCCTAGTGGTGTTGTGAGCTGGTAGGGGATTGATTCCACATAGTACTGAGACCGTCTTAGGGCGGAAGTTAGGTCTTGATAGCTTAGGCCCAGGGAAAGGGGTAGCAATGGTGAAGACGAGGAGTACTTATGGCGCAAATAAGATTTTCAGTGAGCGAAACGCTAAACAATATCAGAGGTATTAAAGCTAGAGCAGAAATTTGGGGGCCTTAGGATGCTGACGGCGTTGATTAACTGCTGTTAAAGAAGGAAAGTTTAGTCTTATAGATATGGCCATTCCTTCTTCGTAAAAGAGGGGTTTTTCGCAATAGTAACTCAGCGGAAGAAGAATAAAATAACCGAAGCTTGTTGATTTTAAAGGCTTTAATCAGTTTAGCTGGTGCGAGTAAGCATCATGAAAGAAACCAGTCTAAGAGTTATGTGTGGGATAATCACCAGCACGGTTAGGAGGTCAGGAGAGCAAGCTGACCTTACCTCATATATAAAATACTAAAGTACTATTAAAATTTAAAGAGAAAGGCTTATATTTTTAAACCAAGCCTCCCTTCGGGTTGAACTTGATTTTAAAGTAAACAACTCTTGGTTAGAGCGTTTTTTAGCTTAATAATACTTACAAGTTAATAAGGAATCTAAATGCTGTTTAAAAAATTATCGGTTAGGAGCCCATTTTGGGTTCTAGTCGGCGTTTTTTTAGTTAGTTTGCCCTTCGTTGGACTAAGTTTTTCCCTTCTCTCTGCCTCCGAGGCCTCAGCCCAGAGCGCGCCCCCACCTCCGGGCCTAGCGGCCCCTTGTATCCCCGAGGAAGTTTTAAATCGCGAAAGGATCCATCTTTCCACCATAGGCACCTATAGTGCCGGTTTCGTTTTGCAAGCTTACGGCTATATAGGGGTTTTGGCCGACGTTTTGAGTCAAGGGGTCTACGAACCCGATATTATTAATTCCATGCTTGGGGAGACGGTCACTTACCTTCAAAACGCTAGCGTTCAACTTAAGAAATACCAAGGCCAGGAAATGCAGATCTCTAAAGGAGATCAGGCCTTTATCAACGGTATAAATAGCATTATTAATGATTTAGTCCAAGAGGCCTTAGCCCTTCAGGTGTTCGCGGAAAAGCGCGAAGATAACGAGCTAAAAAAGTTTAACGAATACCGCGAAAAGGCTTGGGCGGGCATTAAAAAGACCTTAGGCGTCAAATAGGGTAATCACCGTCTCCATTTTCTCTTTCGCGCTCTTTATCGCCTTTAGCCATGCGGCCGCCTAAAAAGCCAAAGTTTTGGGCTAAAAACCTAGCGAGGTTAGGAGTCCCTTGGACTTCTAGATTTAAACCCATTAGGCCTTTAGTTTCTAACAAAGGGGCTATGGCTCGAGTAAAACCCATCCGCTCGGCTTCTTTCAGCCTCTCTTTTAAGCGCCCCACGCTTCTGACTTCTCCGGCCAAACCCACTTCTCCTATAACCACCGTTTCCTCAGCTATAGGCTTATCTAACCAACTTGAGGCTATGGCTGCAGCCACGGCCAGATCGGCTGCAGGTTCTCCTACCTTGGCCCCACCGGTGACGTTAACGAAAATATCTCTATCAAAGAGTCTTAAGCGAACTTTTTTCTCTAATACTGCGGCCAATAAGCCGACCCTAGCCTGATCGACACCTAAGGTCTGACGCCTGGGGATGGCCAAGGGGCTGGGGCTAACTAAGGCCTGGATTTCTAAAAGAAGGGGGCGACAGCCCTCCATAATGGAAGCCACTACCGAACCTGAGGCCAATTTAGGCCGCTCGGCCAAAAAAAAGGCCGAGGGGTTGAGTACTTGCCCCAACCCAGTCCCGGTCATTTCAAAAATGCCGGCTTCGTTAATCGAGCCAAAGCGGTTTTTAAAGGACCTTAAGATCCTAAGTGGTCTATCCCTCTCTCCTTCAAAGTATAAGACTGTGTCTACTAAATGCTCTAAGAGTTTGGGTCCGGCTATTTGACCATCCTTAGTAATATGGCCCACTAACCATAAGGGTACTGCTTTAGCCTTGGCTAGGGCGATTAGCCTAGAGGCGCACTCGCGTATTTGGACGGGACTTCCGGCTGGAGAGCCTAATTGCGGTATTTGAAGGGTTTGGATGGAGTCAACGGCTAAGACGTCCCAATCGCCCTTTTCTATTTGTTCTTCTATATCTGGTAGACAATAATGGGCTAAGACCCATAAAACGTCAGGATCTAGCTTTAAGCGCTCAGCTCGGCTCCGAACTTGAGCGGCCGATTCCTCACCAGTCACGTAGAGAAGCTTGCGCCCTTCTTGGGCCGCTCCGGCGGCGGCTTGTAGAAGTAAAGTAGATTTACCGACTCCCGGTTCGCCACTAAGTAAGATAACTCCGCCCGGAGTTAGCCCCCCACCTAGTACTCTATCAAGCTCAATTATCCCTGTTTTTAGGCGAATAGTTTCTTGATTCGGCACTAGGCTAAGGGGCCTAGGCTCAATTAAGGCTGCTCTCTCACTGGTTTTATTATTAGGCTTAGCCTTTTGCCGCTCTTCTGAAAAGCTTTCCCAGCTCTGGCAGCTCGGGCAGCGGCCTAGATAGGCAGATGAGAGGTAGCCGCATTGTTGACAAACGTATCTGGTTTTATCTTTAGCCACAGAGATTACTATTATTTTTTTAGATTGTTAGAAGGATTTAAATATGATTTTTTTAACAAAAAAGAGTTAAAAAATATAAAAAAACAAATAATCAATTTCTTAAGACGCGCTAAAAAAAATTATAAACTAAATAATCAAATCGTTTATAAATATCATAAACTTAATTTGTAAATTCATTATATTAACAATATAATTTTTAGGCTAAAATCGGGCCCAGCTCAACTAACGATAAAAATAGCTTTGGTTCAAGAAAATTAAAAAACTTAATTTTGATCGCAGCGCAAAAAGTCCCCTTTATCAATCCATAAATTTACAAAATAGCCTTATAGCCTTATTACTAGTTAATTTTTAGATTATTTTACTTTTAAGAGGTTTTTAGGCTTCGTTCAATTTTTTGACCTAATGGCCTTCATAATTTGTGTCCGTTCACCAATGTGAACGTTTAAGGGCCCGTTCACAAGAGAGAACGTTGCGATGCCAAGCCTATTGAAAGGGACGACCCATACCACAACAATGTAGCTCCCTATAGGAGCTTGTAATTTTAACATTAATCCAAGTTAAAATATATGGTTGGAGCAGAGAGCTAAGTAGAAACCTCAAAAGAACTAATGTTAAGATCATATAAGGTATGTTAAAACTTAATTACTCCTCGAAAGTCGCTACCAGCCGCAACGTGGGGAAAAAAAGAAATGGTGAACGGTTACATTATAAATAAACTCTACCAAGGCTTGTAAAAAAAATCAACGTTTTCGGGGCTTTTCTAAAACAATCTTTTTCGTCTAATTTTTACTTGCAATATCAGAGAATATCATATAAACTAAAATTGCGCTTTCTTATAGGGCGCGAGGTAATTTTGAGATTTATTTTTAGTAGGTTTTTTTAGGCCAGCTATCTTTCAACCTTCTTTAGATTCTCGGTTTGCGCCTTATATTGCGCGCCAATTTTTCCCCGGACTTAAATTTTTAGCGCTCTCATCATTAATATTCGTCAACTTCAACTACCTCTCACTAAATGGTGGGGCTTGTAAAAATCCACGGTTAACAAGGGTAAGGGGAGTTAAGTCCTTTACTTTGTTAGGTTAATGTCCAACGGTGAGAGCCATCTGCGGTCCCGCCCGATTTAAGCTTAAGGTTAGATAAGGACAAAGAAAGAGCTAAATGGAACGGAGTTGCGCCGGAATTAACATTTTCGAGAAGACCTTTTAAACAGGCCCGTAAGGGCCGTCTTTTCAAGGAGCTTGTTCTTAAGGTTAGGTTTGGGATAAAAATCGTAAACCACTTTTGCTTATCTAAGTCGTAACCGTTCATCAAGTCTTTTTTTCCCCACGTTGTTGCTGGTAGCGACTTTCGAGGAGTAATTAAGTTTTAGCATACCCTTAAGTTCTTAACATTAGTTCTTTTGAGGTTTCTACTTAGCTCTCAGCTCCAACCATATATTTTAACTTTGATTAATGTTAAAATTACTAAGCTCCTATAGGGGGCTACATTGCTGCGGTACGTGTCGTCCCTTTCAATAGGCTTGGCCCCGCAGCGTTCTCTCATGTGAACGGGTCCTTAAACGTTTACATTGGTGAACTGACACTCTAAGTCCTGGCCTAGGTTAATATGGGGAAGTTTCGGGCGTTTACGCCGCCTAGTGGCTATCAGGACTTCCTGGCATTTTCAACCTCAAAACTCTTAAAAGGCTCTTGATTACCATCCCCACACTAATTGTCGTTGTCTCTAGAGAGACGACGATTCCGAATAGTTTATTTTCTCTTCTTTCCAGACTAAAGAGAAGAACTCCATGGCTTTCGTGGCTAAACTTAAGGTTTTCTGGAGAGAAAGAAGATAATTTTTAAGTTAATCTTTTATAATAAGTTTAATTTGTCAAAGAAGTAACCGTTCACCAAGTCTTTTTTCCCCACGTTGCGGCTGGTAGCGACTTTCGAGTTATAATTAAGTTTTAGTATACCCTTAAGAGCTTAACATTATTTCTTTTGAGGTTTCTACTTAGCTCTCAGCTCCAACCATATTTTTTTACTTTGATTTAATGTTAAAATTACTAAGCTCCTATAGGGAGATACATTGTTGCGTTATGTGTAGTCCCTTTCAATAGGTTTGGTACCGCAACGTTCTAACTTGTGAACGGGCCCTTAAACGTTTACATTGGTGAACTGACATTCAAAGAAAGAAGTGCGAGTTTTTTTACGAACGCTTTTATCGGGCGGAGAGGCTAGTTTTCACCTTCGAAATGTTTTTATTAGCCGCCCTCAAACGGACTGTCGACGGAGCGACAGGAGATTTTAATGGCCGAAATTAGTAGACGACGCTCAACCCTGTCGGGCACGTTAAAAGATCAAAAGACCGATCACTATAAGCTTATCTTGGGAGAGTATCTACTCAAGGCCGGGCAGATAACTCGCGGGCATTTGGAAGAGGCTACTAAGTGGCTTAGGTCTCATACCAGCGATCACTTGTCTCGTTTTTTCCTGCGCAAGGGCTACGTTGAGCCCAACACCATCTCTAGCGTCTTATCTAGGCAATATAGCTATCCGATGGTTAATTTAAGCGAGAGGGAAATCCCCAAGCAAGTTATTGATTTAATGTCCTATTCCTTGTGCCGAAAGCTGATGGCTTGTCCTTATCTAGTTAAGGATAATAAGCTTTCAGTAGGGATGATAGAGCCGACCAACAATAAGTCGGTTGAGGAAATCGCTAACCTAACTAAGCTTCAAGTCGTGCCATCGGTCTGCACCGAAAAAGATTTGATAGCTGCTTTTAAGCTTCACTACAATATTGACGAAAAAGAAGAGGCCGATATATTAGCTCCTTTGGAGCCGACCTCGGCTTCTGACGACTCTGGCCCCATCACGGTCGATAACCTAGGGGCCTTGATTTCAGACGCTTTAGATGATTTTTCCTTTGGCGAATCAAGGGAAGAAGACGTCTCAAACGATTCCTATAGCGCGGAAAATAGCGCTATTATTAATCTCGCCAATCAAATCCTAGTGCAAGCTGTCCAGTTGGGTGTCTCTGATATTCACATAGAGCCTTTTGAAAAACAATTTTATGTCCGTTACCGCACCGACGGCTCTCTTTATAAGCACACTAGATTACCTTTAGAAATCCGTAACGCCCTAATCGCCCGTCTTAAGATTATGGCCAGCTTAGATATTACCGAGCGCCGGGTGCCTCAAGACGGCCGTATTAAGATGCGCTTGGGCAAAAGTAAAGAGATAGATTTCCGCGTTTCCTCTCTACCCACTCTCTTTGGCGAGAGCGTGGTTCTTCGTATCTTGGATAAAAGCGGCCTAAACGTCGACATGACTAAGCTCGGTTTTACCCAAAAGAACCTTGATCAATTCATGCGGGCGGCTTATAGGCCCAACGGCTTATTGTTAGTTACTGGCCCTACTGGTAGCGGCAAAACTGTTACCCTTTATTCGACCTTATCTCTTAGAAACACTGACGACGTCAAGATACTAACTGCCGAAGACCCGGTGGAGTTTAACTTTCCTGGTGTTAACCAAGTTAACGTTATTAAAGAAGTCGGTATGACCTTCGCCCGGGCCCTTAAGGCCTTCTTAAGGCAAGACCCGGACATTTGTATGATTGGAGAGATTCGAGATTTAGAGACCGGAGAAATCGCGGTCGAAGCGGCCATGACTGGCCACTTAGTCTTATCGACTCTCCACACCAACGACGCCCCCTCCACGGTCACCCGTTTGGTAGATATGGGCGTGGCCCCTTTTAACGTGGCTGCGGCCTTAGTCGTCTGCTCGGCCCAGCGCCTTTTGCGTCGCGTCTGCCCCAATTGTAAGCAGCCTGCGGCTAAGCTTCCAGCTAATAAGCTTATTGAGGCTGGCTTTTCCCCCAAAGATGTGGCCACCGTCCAGCTTTATGAGGGGCGCGGTTGCCCCACTTGTAAGGGTAGCGGCTATAAGGGGCGTTTGGGCGTCTTTGAGGTCATGGAGAACTCACCCACTATTTCCGACGCTATCGCCTCCAGAGTGCCTGAGGGTCACCTTAGGAAG
>JAITQT010000026.1 GCA_031288745.1 Deltaproteobacteria bacterium | reverse complement strand
CCAGGCGTGAACTTCAAGTTCTCGTCGACCGTGCCCCAATGAATATAGCGATATTTCTTCTTCCCTGTTTTCGGGTCAACATATGGAGGTTGAGTGGTGGCATAAGTGTATCCTCCATTGACATGCAGCTTGACTCGGTACTGTGCGGTAGGATCTACTGGTCTGCCCATGGGAGCACCCCCTAGCGTTTGCTCTACATTGTACGTCAAACTTCCAGGGAGTGCAAGATATATTTTCGGCATCCTTAAAGAAAAAATTTTTTATAGTACAAAAAAATGAAAAGGTCACGATAATCAGGGCCTTTGGTAAAAGTAAGGGGCAGGTTTTGTTGGGGAGTGATAAAATAAATTAAGAAATGTATAGGAAAAAATAATTAAAAAAGATTTAACTTTATTAACACCCCTTAGGGCCCAGATCGTTAAAGTCTGCGGCCCTAAGGCAAATTTATTAGCCAAAAATTGATTAATGAGAATTACGCAAGCGAGTACCGTGACTTAAAGAAAGGTAGATCTCGCAAGGTGAAATGTTTTTGGGAAATAAGCAGCCGCTTATTTGAGCGTTTTTGATGCTGGCCCCATCTAGGTTAGCCTGGGATAAATCGAGGCCGCAGAGATTGGCCCCTCTAAGATAGCTACCCGAAAGATTGGCTTTGGAGAGGTTAAAGGGGCGAAGATCGAGATCGCTTAGGTTTTGGTTGGATAGATCGGGAGTTTTTCCTTCCTCGACCAGCTTATTAAAATGAGGGGCGTTTTCCTCAAACATGATGTTCGGTTTTTTTTGTCTTTTTAATTCTGGCATAGTTTCCTCGTTAAAACTATTTGGCGCTATTGCCTTTGGCCTAAGTCTGAGGCGAAGCGCACCTTAAATGGGAGGCTATAGGCTTATAGCCCACTACCATTTTAAATTAAATTATCTCACGATTCGGATAAAAATTAAAGATATCTCAAAATTATTATGGCCTTGCTGTAACGGTCTGATTCGGTCAAAAAAATCGGGACGGCGCAAGACCTTTATCCTGCCTTAAGGAGCGAGCTATCTTCGTGAGGCAAATGTTAATGTAAAAAAATGGACAGAAAAAAACTAGGCTCAAATTTTTTTAACCCCGGCGCTTTTAAATTTAGGGTAAGGAGTGTAAAATGACAATAAAACGCGAAACAACACATTTTTTTTTGCAGCCCAAAGGCTAGTCGAAAGGCGTTTTATGGGCCGGAGGCGAGCCGTCGGTTTTTTTATAAGGGGAGAAAAAAAGGCTTGAGAAATTTGGTTTTTTACTTATTTAGCGCCTGACCTAGGCAGATTTTTGAGTCTAGTTTTTTCGTTTTTCGAAGCGCTTAGATTTTTTCTTACTTAGGCCATTGGAAACCTAGGCTACCTTAGACTAGTGGAATAGTCTCTTTTTTAGCCAAGCCCGAGTTTCGCAGTTATCTCAAGGAGAAGCAAAAAAAATCAGTAAAAACTGAGTAATAACTCATATTAAATGTATTATCTAACAAATAAGAATATTGTAAAAAAATATGCTTGCAATTAAATATGAATTATGTCAAAATCTCTTTAGTATATTATCTAACATTGGATGTTTTGGCTAATCATAGCGACATTGTTAAAAAAATTATCAAAGGCCGGACCTATTACTATGCAGTTGAAAGTGCTAGGGTGAACGGCAAACCTAGGTTGGTGAAACAGGTTTACCTTGGTTTGCTAGAAGCCATGATTAAAGCGGCGGAGCTAAGGAAAAAAGGATTAGATGTTCCTGAGGCTCAAGAATCCTTGATATACGAATTAAGGGCAGTCAGTGCATTACTTGACGTAGCAGAAAGGCTTGGAGTTAGGGAAGTAATAGACAAACACACTGGAAAAAGAAACCAGGGTTTGCCGATAGGTGATTCTACTCTTCTTGCAGCCATCAATAGAGCTGTTTATCCTGTGAGTAAGAATGCGTTTTTTGAAGACTGGTTTGAGCGGACAGTATTATCTAACAGTTTTCCAAAGGCCAATAGAAAGAACCTCTCAAGTCAAGGGTTCTGGAATAACATGTCACAGCTTAGCTCAGAAAAAATAAGATTAATAGAAGATTGTTTAAGCGAAAAAAAATTATAAATAAACATAATATACCAATTAATTGTCTATTTTTTTTGATAATACAAATTTTTATACATATATAGGTACGGATAATAATTCGACATTAGCAAAAAGAGGAAAAAGTAAAGAGCATCGAGAAGATCTAAAAATAGTAGGTTTATCACTTATAGTATCTAAATATTATAATATTCATTTATTTCATGAGGTATATCCTAGAAATATAAATGATGCCAAGAGATTTTCTGAATTAATTAATAAATTAAAGGTCAGATATCTTAAAATAGTCATCATTGGTAGCTAAATTACATTAGTATTTGATAGAAGAAATAATTCTGCTAACAATATAGAATTATTATTGAAATAAGATCCATGTAAATTTCATTTTGTAGGTTGATTGAAATAAAATCAAGTAATTAAATTATCGAGAGAGGCTGAAAATAACTATAAAGCATTAAATAATAATAATTTTAATAATACAACTACATATAGGACATCAAAAGAAGAATTTAGAATTATTGTAATTGTAGTAATTATTCATAATCCAGAGCTTTATGAAAAATAATTACGTGGCATATTTGATAATATACAAAAGTATAAGGATAAATTAAATGATTTAATTAATAAATTAGATAATAGAGCAAATGGAATAATTATAAGAGGAAGGTGTTATACATTAGAAAGTAAAAAAAAATAATAATATTTTATATGCTGAGCATATGAAAATAATATTTGATTTTAAAGTTTATAGTAAAAAAATAGTATTAGAGTTAACTATTTAGTTAATGAAGAAAAAAAACTAAAGTCAATTTTTTTAGGTAAAAGTATTCTTTTTACTGATAGACATGATTGGTCAAATGAAGAAATTATAGGTGCTTATAGATCTAAATTTCATGTTGAAGAATGTTTTAAATAGATGAAAAATTCAAAATATTTAAATATAAAACCAATAAGGCATTTTAAAGATGATAAAATTAGAGTTCATACTTTTTATTGTGTATTAGCTTTACAATTATGTTCATTATTAAATATAGAAATTAGTAATTTATGATATAACATTTTAATAAATAAAATGCTTAAAATATTTTGCGATATACAACAATTAATGTCATTACACAGTATAGATAATAAAATTAAACCTTAATTTTCATTTAGTAGATTTAATGAAATTATAAAATCATTTGATGATAACTATAAAAAAAAATATTCATTTAACTGTAAAAAAAATGAATAAAAAATAAAATTTTTAATAAATTAAATTATACTATTAACGTAACGTATTTTAAAAAATATATACTAATTCTTTAGAAATAATAAAGTGTTGACAGCTGTGGCCGAGAGAGACAGCTAGTACATTAAGACAATGAAATAGAAAATAATAAGATAATACAAATAAAGTTTAAATTAAAAATACAGATATAGATAATATTTTTATAAAAATAAAATTATAAAATATAAAAATAACTTTTATATATTAATAAGCAATTAAAATATTCACAAAAATATTATCTTTATATCTAAATTTATATTAAATATTTTCATTAATATATTTTAGCATGATTTAAAATTTTATCCGTCCCTAGTATTTGTTGGGTATATCTGAACCGGGCGGTTAGATATACATTTTTTTTGAAAAATCTAACGATTTAAGTATGTTAGAGTGTTTTAAAAGGATAACTGCGAAACTCGGGCAAGGGAAAAGTTGATCGAAGCGCAAAAACCTCTTAAAAGCAGTAGAGCCAAAAAAAATTAACTAGTAAAAATGGTATGTTATAATTTTTAGGACTTATAAAGGGGACTTTTTGCGCTACGATCAAAGTTAGACAGAAAAGGAACGGATTTACTCTCAGCCTAGCTTTTAATAAACTTGCTATTGACTCAAAAACCATTAAAGACGCTTAGGCTAACTCTTCCCTCAACACCGTGGCTCATAGTATTGTTGTGTGTCCGTTCACAAATGTGAACGTTTAAGGGCCCGTACACAAGAGAGAACGCTGCGGGGCCAAGCCTATTGAAAGGGACGACACATCCCGCAGCAATGTAGCCCACTATAGGAGCTTAGTAATTTTAACATTAATCAAATTTAAAATATATGGTTGGAGCAGAGAGCTAAGTAAAAACGTTAAGGGAACTAAAGTTAAGAATTTAAGGGTGATCGAAGCGCAAAAACCTCTTAAAAGCAAAATAGTCAAACAAATTAACTAGTAATAAGGACATGTTAAAAATTTAAAGGCTGATAAAGGGGACTTTTTGCGCTTCGATCAAGGGTATGTTAAAACTTAATTACAACTCGAAAGTCGCTACCAGCCGCAACGTGGGGAAAAAAGACTTGGTGAACGGTTACATTGTAGTTAACTACTATTGGCCCGATTTTTCTACTCTGAAGAGTGAAACTAAATAATTTTTTATTTCTTGAATTCATAAATATATTTTGTAGGTTAATCTAGGAAATCTGAATTTGGAAAAAGTTAAGCGCTTACGAGTTATTTAACTGGTTGAGTCGTTATATAAGAACCTTATTGTCTAAACGCCTTGACAGAGTATGTGGTCACCCAATGGCCCAGCTTAGATTTTTTTCTCTCGGGAGATTTTATGGATTTTATCGCCTCTTTTTTCGCCAAAATCAACGGATTCGTTTGGGGCCCGTGGATGCTGGTTTTTTTAGTAGGAACAGGAGTATTTCTAACTTTTAAGCTTGGTTTTTTACAATTTTTTAAGCTGCCCTACGCCCTTAAACTTTCTATATGGCATAAGCGCGTTTCGCCCGATTTAGGCCAAGAAGGTGATATTAGCCATTTCGGGGCCCTTATGACTGCCTTGGCGGCCACTATTGGCACCGGTAACATAGTGGGTGTGGCTACCGCTGTTATCCTAGGTGGGCCAGGGGCTATCTTTTGGATGTGGGTGACGGCCATTTTTGGAATGGCTACTAAATACGGGGAAGCGGTCTTAGCCATTAAATACAGGGTGGTCGATAAAACCGGTCATATGGCCGGCGGCCCGATGTACTTTCTTGAAAGAGGCTTGGGCCTTAAATGGTTAGGCGTGCTCTTTGCTATCTTTGGGGTGATGGCTTCTTTCGGCATCGGCAATATGAGTCAGAGTAACTCGGTGGCCAATAACGTCTTTTCTGCCTTTGGTGTCCAGCCTTGGATTTCTGGGGTTGTCTTAGCCGTTTTAACCGGGATAGTTATTTTGGGGGGAGTAAGGAGCATAGCCGCCGCCTCAAGCCTTATAGTGCCTTTTATGGCCATTTTTTACATTTTCTTTGGTCTACTCATAATAATCCTTAACTTCGAGCTATTGCCCAAGGCCTTGGGCGTTATTTTTGGCTCAGCCTTTTCCTTAAAGGCCGGTTTGGGTGGCTTAATCGGGGTCACTATACGTTACGGCGTGGCTCGAGGCGTTTTTTCCAACGAGGCCGGCTTAGGCTCGGCCCCCATAGCCGCAGCGGCGGCCATAACCGATCATAGTTGCCGCCAGGCCCTAGTCTCGATGACCGGAACTTTTATTGATACGATTATCATCTGTTCTATTAACGGTATAGTCTTGGTCATGAGCGAATTTTACCTTGAGGCCTCCCCTGATATGGCCGCCGCTTTGACCTCGGCCTCGTTTAATAGTTTTTTACCTAACGTTGGGGAGACGGTGGTAGTGATTTCTCTTATTTTTTTCGCCTATTCGACAATCTTAGGCTGGTCTTATTACGGAGAAAGGTGCTTATATTATCTTACGGAGAGTAAACTAGCTAGTTTTTTTTACCGACTTATTTTTTCTATCTTTATCTTAATCGGGGCTGCGGTGGAGCTTCGCTTGGTGTGGGATATCTCCGACACTTTTAACGGGGCCATGGCTATTCCCAATCTTATTGGCCTGGTAGCCCTTTCCGGGGTGATTGTCTCTCAAACCAAAGATTTTAATCAAAAGCTTCTCCAAGAAAAAAAAGGGAATAAAGCGGCCTTTGAGCCCGAAATAACCTAAAAAGCCTCTCTTCAATTTAACTTTAAGGCCAAAACCACTCCCACTGGGGTGGTTTTTTCTTTAAGCCTTTTAAGCTTTCGCTAACGAGCCTAAAAAAGTTTTTTACCAAGCCAAGGTTAAGCCTAAAAATTGTGGATTATTTCGTTTATTTTTTTATTTAAGGTTGACTGATTTTTAAAATAGGTAACTGTTCACCAAGTCTTTTTTTCCCCACGTTTCGGCTGGTAGCGACTTTCGTGTTGTAATTAGGTTTTAGCATACCCTTAAGAGCTTAACATTAGTTCTTTTGAGGTTTTTACTTAGCTAGGTGATCTAACCATATATTTTAACTTGGATTAATGTTAAAATTACTAAGCTCCTACATAGAGGGCTACATTGTTACGGTATGTGTCGTCCCTTTCAATAGGCTTGGCCCCGCAACGTTCTCACTTGTGAACAGATACTAAAATAGTCCTATAATAACTTATCTCGTAGGTAACCGTTCACCAAGTCTTTTTTCCCCACGTTGCGGCCGGTAGCGACTTTCGAGTTGTAATTAAGTTTTAGCATACCCTTAAGTTCTTAACATTAGTTCCTTTAACGTTTCTACTTAGCTCTCTGCTCCAACCATATATTTTAACTTTGATTAATGTTAAAATTACTAAACTCCTATAGGGGGCTACATTGCTGCGGTATGTGTCGTCCCTTTCAATAGGCTTGGCACTGCAGCGTTCTCTCTTGTGAACAGGCCCTTAAACGTTCACATTTGTGAACCGACACTCTCGTAGAAGGGCTACTTTAAATGGAACTTGGCGTAATTAACGCTTAGAAAAAGCTGTGGTCGATATTTTTTAGAAAGGCTTTATCTTTTGGGCGAGATTATTTTATTTTTGGGTGGGGCTAAGAGCGGCAAGACCAAGGCGGCCTTAGCCGCCGCAGAGGCCTATAACCCCCCTAGGTATTATTTAGCCACCGCTTTGGCCCTCGATCAAGAGATGCGCGATAAGATTAGTAGGCATCAGAAAGAGCGTGGGCCAGATTGGCAAACCATTGAAGAACCAATTGAACTAGCTGCGGCCTTGTTAAAGAGAGCGCCTAATCTGGTGTTAATTGATTGCTTAACTTTGTGGCTAACTAATCTTTTAACTAAGTTAAAGCTTAGTAACGAATCTTTTATGGACAAGGTGGAAGAGCTGATCCGTGTGGCCTTAGAGCGCGCTGGGCCAGTAGTGATAGTCTCTAACGAAGTAGGCGGCGGCATCGTGCCAATGGAGCCTTTGTCTCGCTTTTTTAGGGATATTTGCGGGCTAGCCCATCAACGCCTAGCCGCTGCAGCCTCTTCGGTCTTTTTCGTAAACGCCGGCCTTTGTTTAAAACTAAAATAATTTGGCTTTTACAGAGCAACGAAAGTCTTTCCTGTCCTCGCGCTTTTTTTTATTGGCCCAGGTTAAAGGGTCGATTTCTAAGACTATTTTGAGCGGAATAATCAAGATGCCTCCGCCGCAAGAAAAATCGCAGCTTTTCGGCTTATACGTGCACATCCCCTTTTGCCTGCGCCGGTGCTTTTACTGTGATTTTTATTCAATTAACGATTTTGAACTCTTTTGGCCTTATTTAGAGGCCTTAAAATTAGAGGCTTCGCTTTACGCGCCTCTCTTTAATGAACCATTTGATAGCTTATATTTGGGCGGGGGGAGCCCAAGCTTAATGACCGAAAACGACGTGCCCCTTCTTTTTGAGGCCTTGGCCCCTTTAAAGTTAATTAAAAAGGCTGAGGTGACGATAGAAGCCAATCCCGAAGATATTACGCCGCAAAAAGCGGCCGCTTGGGTCAAAGCTGGCATTAACCGAGTATCCTTAGGCGTTCAATCGTTTAACCCTCGTCATCTAAGTAAGAGTTTGGGCCGTTTTCATAAAATAGAAGAGACTTTTAAAGCAATTTCTTGTCTGGCTGAATTTAAGTTAGCTCTTAGTTTAGATTTACTCTATGCCTACGGCGGGCAAACGATCAACGATTGGCGAAGAGAGCTGGAGATAGCCGCTTTAAGCCAGGCCGATCACCTCTCGTGCTATGTCTTAACCGCTTACCCGGGCACGAGCTTTTACCGCTCTCTTAAAGCCGGCCTCATTACCTTAGCCGATGAAGAAATGACGGCCGAGCTTTTTATGACTGCGGTGGAGGTATTAAATGGCCATAACTTTGAGTGTTACGAAGTTAGTAATTTTGCCCGGAACGAGGCTTATTGCCAGCATAACTTAAAATATTGGTGCCGAATTCCCTACTTGGGGTTAGGGCCATCTGCTCATTCCTTCGACGGGGCTAACCGCTGGGCTAACCTAGCTTCCCTTAGGCGTTGGGGCTCGGCTCTAAAACGCGGCAGCAAGCCCTTGCGCTTTAAAGAGAAGCTAACTAAAGATCAAATATATTTGGAACAATTGATGCTTAGTTTTAGGTTGGCCGAAGGCTGCGAGCTTAGCCTCGTTAAGTCGTGCCAGGGGCTAGAGGATTTAATAACCTCCGGTAAACTTAAGGTGGAAGGCTCTCGCCTTAAGCCCACTTATCAAGGGCTTTTGGTGGCTGACGCCTTGGCTAGAGCCTTGGCTTAAAGATTTATTTAAAATTTTTTTGTCCCTCTTGGCTAGTTTAGTCAAAAGTGGCAGATTTTGGCGCCCTTTTAGAGCTGGCTCTATATCCTTTAGGCCGGTGAGGGGCTTATTTTTTTACTTAAACAAAAGCGAGATTATATTATGAAACGATCTAAAGTGTTTTTCACTAGTATGCGCTGTAAAATCGGAGTTAGCATTCTTAGTAAGCTTGAAAGCTTGATGGATTTGGCCAAGTTTTCTTCTATTAATTTTAAGAAGAAATTTACGGCCGTAAAGATGCATTTAGGAGAGCCGGGCAACCTTTCTTTCCTGCGGCCTAACTTCGCTAAAACGGTGGTCGATAAAATAAAAGGCTTGGGCGGCCGCCCTTTTCTCACCGATTGCGGCACCCTCTACGTGGGCCGCCGAAACGACGCCTTATCGCATCTTGAGGCGGCCTGGGAAAACGGTTTCGGGCCATTGTCGGCCGGTTGCCCGATCTTAATTGCCGATGGCCTTAGGGGCAATGACGACTATGAAGTTACGGTCGAGAACGGGGAGTTGGTCAAAACGGCCTTGATAGGTCGGGCCATCATGGACGCTGATATAGTGATTTCGCTAAGTCACTTTAAAGGCCACGAACAGACCGGCTTTGGCGGGGCTATAAAAAATCTTGGCATGGGCAGCGGCAGCAAGGCCGGCAAGATGATCATGCATAACGACGGTAAGCCTACAGTTGAAGCCGACGTTTGCCAAAGTTGCGGCCAATGTCGGCTTAATTGCGCTCACGAGGCCATTAAATTTAAAAACCGTAAGGCTTTTATCAATATAGATAAGTGTGCTGGCTGTGGCCGCTGCATAGGGGCGTGTAACTATAACGCCATTAGCGTGGCTTGGGATAGCGCTAACGATAGCCTAAATAAGAAAATGGCTGAGTATGCTAAGGCAGTGGTCCAAAACCGGCCTAATTTTCACATTAACGTGGTCAATCAAGTGTCGCCTTTTTGCGATTGCCACTTTGAAAACGACGCAGCCGTGGTGCCGGACATAGGAATTTTCCTAGGTTTCGACCCCGTGGCCGTGGATGCGGCCTCTATCGACGCTGTAAATAAGGCTAGCACCCTAGCGGGTACCATCGTAGACGAAATAAAAGACCCTGGAGGCGATCTTTTCACCAAGATCCATCCGACCACCGATTGGCGCAGTCAATTAGAGCACGCTGAAAAAATCGGCTTAGGTTTAAGGGCTTATGAACTGATAACCATGGAGTCTTAAGGTCTCATACCCGCGACTTAATTGGCCTAGGCCTTCTAGAAGGGCTCGTGAACGGCTACAGCTAAAATAAGCCCGAAGAGACTAATTTAGGTTAATTTTGTTTTTTTTAGAACTTAGATGGCCTTTCATTCTCGTAACCGTTCACCAAGTCTTTTTTTCCCCACGTTGCGGCTGGTAGCGACTTTCAAGTTGTAATTAAGTTTTAGCATACCCTTAAGTTCTTAACATTAGTTCTTTTAACGTTTCTACT
>JAITQT010000279.1 GCA_031288745.1 Deltaproteobacteria bacterium | reverse complement strand
CCCGGCTGCCTGAACAGCGTCAGAATGAAACAAGACCCCTTTTTGGCGAGCAAGTAGGCTAAGTTCTTTGATCTCCGAAATAGTCCCCACCACATTATTGGCCGCCATAAAGCTAGCTAAAACTACGTCTGGACCTAGAGCCTGGCTTAAATTTTCCGCAGTGACTCGCCCAAACTTATCAGGGGCGACTAAATCAATCTCATAACCCTTCTCCCTTAGCCTTTCCAAGGGCTTAAGGACTGCACTATGCTCTATAGAGCTGGCCAGTATCCTTCCTTTTTTAGCCCCCTTAATTTTTAAAGCGTGATATATGGCCCAATTATCACTCTCAGTGCCTCCAGAAGTAAAAAAAATCTCGCTTGATAAGCCGCCCAAGGCCGCAGCCACCTTCTTGCGACTATCTTCTAGAGCCGCGTTAGCCGCTCGCCCATAACTATGAATAGCTGAGGGATTACCATAACTATTAAGAAATAGCGGGGTCATCGCCTCGAAGGCCTTTAACGAGAGGGCGGTGGTGGCCGAGTTATCAGCGTAAATTCTCTGGAGCATCTAAAATAACTCTCCCCGGCCAAAAAACTTAGGTGAGAAGACCAAAAAGAAATAAGGTCCGGGGCCGGCTCAGGAGGGGCTAAAAATGATGGACATTATCAGAGGGAGCAAAAGAGGAGAATTGTTTTCTAAAAGTAAGATGGATTACCCCCGTAGGGCCATTGCGGTGCTTACCAAGCTTTAGCTCGCCCTTATTAGCATAATCTGTGTTTTCCGGCTTAAGCAACTCTTTTCTCAAAACAAACATAACCAAGTCCGCATCTTGCTCTATCGAGCCGCTCTCTCTTAGATCGGCTAGAGACGGGGCCATCTCGTCGGCCCTCTTTAGCTGGGATAAAGTTAAAACCACCACGTGGAGTTCTTTGGCCATAGCCTTAAGAGAGCCGCTAATTTCTCTAATTTCTTGCTCGCGGTTAGTATGGCGACCGTTAGGCTGCATTAACTGAAGATAATCAACCACCACCAGGCCGAGCCTAACATTATAACTAGACAAAAGAGTCGTCTGGAGCCTACGGACCTTAGACCGTAAATCCAAAGGCTTTAAAGCGGAGCTATCGTCAATATAAATGGGGGCGTTTTGTAATTTGGTGGCCGTTTTGGTTAATTTAGAGGTCTCTTCCTCGCTCAGATTACCCTTTCGCAAATCTAAGAGGCTATGCTCGCCCACCATGCAGATAAGACGCTGTAGAATCTGCTCTCGGCCCATTTCCATGGAAAAGACGGCCACCGGCACGGGGGGGAGCTGCTTTTGAGTTTCCCTTAAATCAGGAATGGCCGCATTAAGCGCGAAATTTAGAGCTAGCGAGGTTTTGCCCATGCCAGGGCGACCGCCTAGGATAATGAGATCGGTGGCTTGAAAGCCTCCGGTCAGATAATCTAGTTTTTTAAAGCCCGTGGGTAAACCAGAAAGAGAGCCGCGTTTGGCTTTAAGCTCGTAGATACGGTTCATCGCGTTTTTCAGATCGTCACCGATTGGATTCAATCTATTTTTCAACTGGGAGTCGCGCAGTGAGTAGACCTTGGATTCTACCTCGTCTAAAAGCTCTTCCACCGAATCGGGGCCTGAGCGGCACTTTATTGTTAAATCAGAGCTTATTTTAATTAAATTTCTTATTATCGCTCGATCGATAATCAATTTTGCGTAGTGAGCGACGTTGGTGGCTACCCCGAAATTATCGTTGAGCTCGAGTAAGTAAGCCTGCCCACCGCAGGCGGCTAAGGCACCATTTTTATGCAAAAAATCCTTAATTAATAATAAATCTGGTCTAGCCCCATTATGATAAATAGTCAACATTGCTCTAAAGATCTCGGCGTGGGCCTCGCGGTAAAAATGATCTGGCTCAAGTTTAGCCTCCACCGCCAAAGGCAAAGCGGTATCTGGATCCCAAAAAACAGAGCCTAGAATACACCTTTCGGCGTCTAAATTAGGCTGATCTAAACGTAATTCGCTTACGGCAGGGAGTACATCGGCGATTTCTGGGCTCGGGCTCATATTCTTTCCTGCCAGAAGCCCCCTGGTTTTAGCCTAGGGGAGAAATGGGGTTCTTCTCTTTAATCTAAAAAGACATAAAAAGGGCACTCGTAGAGGTCGTCTCCAGAAGGGCGACGGCTAATGAAGTAGACGAAGTTAAACTCCTAGAAAAAACACCTTTACGGGTCTGTTTAAACGATCCTCTCGGCTATGTTGATATCTGGCTTAACGTTACGATCCTCTTAGTACTTACCTTAGCCAAAATCGGCAACCGAAGCTTTAAGAGGAAGTTATTGAGGAGGCCTCCTGACGTTGCTCTTTAACCTAAAATAACAACCTAATAGACTTAACTTCTCTTTCCCTAGTCAACCCGGGCTTTTACAAGCCCTGCCCTTTAGGGAGGGGTAGTTGACTTTAGGTTTGCTTGACTTTCAGAAGCTCTCTAAGAAGTCGGAAATAGAAATTTTACCCTTAGGCACCCCAAGAGGTCAAGGTAAAAATGAAAACGATATAGCGTATATTAAATAAAATTATATAATAAAATTGATTAAAACATTATTTTAAATCAATTTTAATTTATATATATAACTACTAGCTAGTTAATTTCAGAACAAATTCTATTTCTTAAATGGAAAAGGATTAGAGGCTAAGCCTAGGTATACTCAAGAACGAAATGTTTTTTCACTTTTGCTGTATCACCAAAATTAATTTTTCTACCTTTTTTAGTCAACATTTGTTTACTCTTTATGAGGTCGAATGATTTTGAGGCTCTAAAATCTTTATAATCTAGGTAAAGTAGGACGAGAATAATTAGTTTTATTTTAACTTGACTTTGAAAATTTTATGGCTCTAGAAATATAGTTAATCATAATATATTGATAATATTTAGAAACAGTTAAAAATATTCAATCTTAAGGCAAATATACTATTTTAAACGCTGGGTATTATTTAGAAGAAAATTTTAAAGCATTAATAGAGAATAAAATACCTTTGGAGAGATTTCACCCTGAACTTTGAGCATAACTCCAGCCAATTTTTTGATGTCATCAGAACAAAATATTTCTATTTATTATCTCCATAAAAATAATTAACCACTATACGGCGGAACGCTTAGAAATTATAGTTAATTAAATATTGATATATTTAAATTATATATAGTTATTTA
>JAITQT010000418.1 GCA_031288745.1 Deltaproteobacteria bacterium | reverse complement strand
CTATTAGGCTGAAAATTGAAAAGGATAATTCCCCACCAAATATTATAAACCACTGAGCGTCAATAGTCAAATTGGAATATGGTACATTGTAGTGTTATGCCTTTCGATTTAATTTGCTTTAAACGTCAAGAAATATGAACCGGCGCTAGCCATGGCTCTCAAAGTTGTTTTGCCAATAAATCTAACGAATAAGGAAATATTGGCCAAGGGTGTTTATGTTGAAAATACTAGAACCCGACTTTACCCTGTGCTGACGTAAACTCGATGAAACTTCCCCTTATTAACCTCCATTCCGAATTAATTCGCTAAGTCTTAATCCAATGGCGCTCTTAGAGAGCTTGATTAACCCTCTAGCGCAAACCCGAATTTATTAAGTCTAGTTCGCTGATGGTGCCCTAGACCACGCAGGCGAAAATGACCGCAGGCAGACGCCAATTTAGGGCCTTACGATAGTGACCGACCATAGTTAGCGCCCTTAAATGCGGATTTTGAGGTGCTTAGCCTGGTTAAGGTTACATTTAGTAGCTCGCCGCTACTAGCTTTGATGGGAAGAGTTCTCTCTGTGAGGCGACCTTTTTGGCCTTGCCTGCGCAATTAACTTCTATAGACTATAAAAGGTCTTATTAAAATATTTGACACTAATATCTGACTTTAAACTTAATTTCCAAATCTTTTTGGTGCTTATGTCTTTAATTAAAGCTTAACCGTTCACAAGGCCTCTTCAAGACCTTGTTTTTTCTTCCCGCTTGACTGAAAAAGCCCTAATGGTTGGCATTGTCCTCACCATTTAAAAAATCCATTAAAGGCAACCTTACAGCCTATAAAATAGGCTAATAAAATCTCAAAGAGCGGCAGGCCTCGGAAGGGCTTGTTAACGGTTACCTCCAAGCGGATTTACAAAACCGCCATATTTGTCAGCCAAGGGAGGCGTTTTCCTTTATGAACCCATCCGCTATAGACCCTCAAAGCGGCACTTATCTAGTCAGAGGCTTAAACTGGATCGGCGATGCGGTGATGAGTTTACCCGCTATAAACGCCTTAAGGACCAACTGGCCGCAACGCCATATCTGCGTAGTTTCTCGCCATTCTTCTGCCCCTATCTACGCTCGTTTAAGCGGCCCATCCGACGTGATACCCGAAATCCGCACCTTCTCGGGCCGCTGTGCTCTAGTAAGTTCTCTTAAGAACCGCGCTTTCGCCGGAGGCCTAATATTTACCAATTCTCTTTCTTCCACCCTACTATTACGCCTTGGCGGAGTGCCAAATCTATGCGGCTACTTAAGAGGTATTAGAGGGTTATGGCTAAAAAAGGCATTTAAAGTTGACAAAAAAGTAGAAATTTATCATTTTTGCTTTCGTTTTCTTAGCTTAGTACGCTTACTAGGCCTCAAGACCCCTTTTTCCCTGCCTAAGATTGAGGCCATTCAACTCCCCGACCGCTTCGGTCTACCAAAGGGCTTTAAAATTTGCTTAGCCCCAGGGGGGGCTTACGGAGAAGCCAAAAGATGGCCAACCCCACTTTTAGCCCAAGCAGCCAAAATCATCTTAGCCTCTCGTTCGGGCACGGCCATCATATTGGGGTCCCAGTCGGAGATAAAGGATTGCTTAAAGCTCGAAGAAGCCCTCCGCGGCGGCCCGACGACCATAAACTTATGCGGCCTCACCTCTCTAAATGAAGTCATGTCTATCATGAGCCAGTGCGCTCTTACTCTCGCTAACGATTCGGGCCTCGCCCACCTTTCAGCCGCCTTAGCCGTTCCGCTCGTTTCCGTCTTCGGCCCTACCAGCCCTTTAGGCTCAACCCCTTTAGGTCGGGCGGGATTAGTGGAAACGCTACGCGCTCCAGCACCATGCTCTCCGTGTTTTAAAAAAATGTGCCCCAAGCCCTCTAAAATCTGCTTTGAGCCCTTAACTGGGGAAGTGGCGGCTAAAGCCGCCTTTAAGCTCCTAGATAAAAATATTGACCTCGGGCCTAAGGCCGCAATCTGGACTCAAGAAGTGGGAAGGCTAAATTGGCCAAGCCAAATCCCCAAAAACATAAAATTAATCGCTTTAGAGCCCACTGCCCAAACCCCCCAACCTCCAGTGGGATCTTTAATTATCAAATCTAAGGCAGTTTCTAATCAAAATCTCGCCTCAGCCCTCCATGAGCTTGGTTTTTCCACTGCAAGGACCCTTTGGATTTCCGATAATCACCAAGACTTAAACGCCTTTAGCGCCCTAGGAGGTCTTACGGCCTTGATTGTGACCGAGCGAACGGTGGAAAATTTATTAGAGATATACCAAAGCCCCAAGCTGCCGACCCTAACTTCCCCCGACGTTGGCTGGGCCCTAGATTGGCTGGCAGATCTTTGATAGTCCCATTTTTTCATCGCGATAGGTCAGACCCTTTAGGGCTCCACCCCCGCACAGAGCCAGCGGGAGCAATTAACACACTTCGCTCTTCTCTGGATGTTTAGCCTCAAACCTCTCTTCAGGATAGGGATGTAGAACTTTAGGATAAGGTATCTTCCTCCACCACTCCGGCCTTAAGCCATTTCTATTAGCCGCAGTTTGAGTTGGTCAGCAATCCTACATCCATTCATGCCATAAGATCATCATGAGCTATGAAATCGAAAAACCCTTTGAGGTCCGCATCGAGCATCCAGTTCACTTTCTTTCTGCCAATCGCCACCGCTAATGCATCTAAGGCATCATGACCGCCCCTTTTCGGCCTAAACCCGTAAGAGAAACCCAGAAAATCTTCCTCGTAGATGGCCGATAGTACCCTTGATACCGCATGTTGGACTCTTTTATCTTCTACAGTCTCTATGCCTAAAGGTCTCTTCCTTCCATCTGCCTTTGGGATATATACACGCTTAGCCGGCAGGGCCCAATAATTGCCCTTCTGCAGCCGCTCATGCAGCTCCTTAAGGTTTCCTCTCAGATTCTCCTGGTAACCTATCCACATCACACCATCTACTCCTAGCGCAGCTCCTCTCTTTAGTTAAGTAGAAGCTCTCCTCAAGCAATCAAGGTGTTACATTATGAAGCAGCACCGTGAATTTAGCACTCTTATCCTTCTTGGCCCGTTCGCGCCCACGAGTCTGTCCACTATTCGTCGGGCCGAGAGTTTGCCTCCGGCTCTTTCGGATAGTGCCTCACGGCTGACACCCTAGCCTTCGGCTACATTCTACTGCCAAGTCTGGAGTGGACATTATACCGCTCAAGTTATCACCCCTGCCGGGCACACAAAAAAAAGCCGGTCCGTCAGGACCGGCTTAAAAATGGAGGTCTTAACCTCCGGTTAAGCGGTAATTTGCCCAAGGGCCATATCATTGAGCCAACGGCCAAGGGCGAAAACTAGGTTCAAAAAAGATTTTGAAGCCTTGATTTTCTACGACCGCCATCCAGCTTCAGTTCGCTAAGACTCTGGGCCAGATGAGCGTAATCCTTCCATAAATCGGGACTACGCGTTAAGGCTCCCAAGGCCTTGTCTTTAAGCAACAAAAACAGCCTTTCCGTTTCTTTAAACCTAGCCGGGCGGGAAATTGAACGCTGCCAGGCGTCGGTTAGATCGCTTAAAGCCTGCGAAACAGCCGCGGCGTATGATGGTCCGCGGCAATCCGGTTCTATAGATTCCGGATCTCCGAGGGCATCCTTAGGGAGGTGGTCGTTTAGACGTCCCATTGAGCGGAAGAGTCTTTCGCGAGCCACACCCAAGCCGCCGGCTAAATAGCTGGCCGTCAGCTCGTAATCATTTAGCATGCCCATGTATTCCTCCGTGAAACATGTCCCGCCATATTAACATGCGGGAGACTAACTCGGCTTCCTTGCCGATTGTTTTGCTCGGGATTTTTATATCTTTAAGCCCGAAACCTAAATTTACCCCTTTCTAGGCGTTCCAATTCGCCTTTATTTGATTTGGAATGCGGGTGCTTAACTAAACTTACCTAATCGAAAAGAGAGTACCCCGCTTCTTATCCCTCTACGCATTTCTTATCGGCCCTCACTTAGGAAATAATTAACACTTTTTTTTGTTAAATATTACTCTAATTTTCTTCTTACATCTCTACAGGTTTTCTCTGGAATAAAAACAAAACTTCCCTTGAGTGTCCGTTCACCAATCTGAACGTTTAAGGGCCAGTTCACAAAAGAGAACGTTGCGGTCCCAAGCCTATTGAAAGGGAAGACACGTACCGCAACAATACTGTTAAGATCTTAAGGGTAAGCTAAAACTCAATTACAACCCGAAAGTCGCTACCAGCCGCAACTTGGGGAAAAAAAGATTTGGTGAACGGTTACTCCATTGATATTACCCATTTTCTTAAAGCTAAGCCCTTTACGTTAAAAGGACCTTTTATTTATCGCCTTTTTACTCCCGCAAAGCTTTTCTTAAGCACGCCTTAATGATCGGAGTTTTTAAGGTGGAGATTGGTCTTGATCTATAATCTATGATATATTATCCACATTTCAAAGGAGGGCTCTTGTCTCAAGTTCTAAATCAAGCCGTTCAAAGCGTCCTCACTCTATTTATAATAGGTTTGGTTGGCTATATTATGGCTCGCTGGTACCACCTTGACCAAAAAGTCAAAGAGTTCGTCCCTGATCTAGTCATCAACGTCACCTTTCCCTTTTATCTTTTCTATAACGCCACCGAAATTTTGACCGATAAAGATCTCCTGCCCATGGCCCGAGAAGGCTTAGCCGGGGCTGTAGCTATGACTTTATCTTTCGTTCTTTCGCTTTGGGTGGCCAAACTCTTAAAAGTCGCCCCCAGACGCCGGGGCGTTTTTTGCACCGCCTTTTGTTTTTCCAATTCTATGTTCATCGGCCTTCCCTTAAACATGGCTCTTTTCGGCGACTCGGCCCTTACTCACGTGTTAGCATATTTTCTAGGCAATTCCGTTTTGTTTTGGAGCATCGGCAACTGCTTTATAAGTCTAGACGGCGTGAACCGACCAACCCCCTTTATAAGTCGCCTAACCATAAAAAAAATACTTTCGCCTCCCTTTTTCGGCTTTGCCCTAGGGATGGGCGTTATCTTATTAAATTTTAAAGTACCCATGTTCTTGACCGCAGCTTCAAAGTCTATCGGGGAAATGACCACTCCTTTGGCCATCTTTTACATCGGCGTCACCTTAGCCGACCTTAGGTGGAAAGAGGTGATCTTTAGCTGGCAATTGTTGGCCGTCCTTTTGGGCCGTTTTTTGATTTGCCCCCTGATAACCTTGGCCATCGGCCTTCTCTTTTCCATGGGCCCAGAGGGTAGTAGAGTCTTTCTCATTCAATCGTCCTTACCGGTTATGGCTAGCTGCTCAATCTTAGCTGGCTATTACCGTGTAGACATAGGCTTCGCCTCACTAGCGGTCTCGGTCAGCACTGTCCTAGGGTTAATAACTATTCCCTTCTTTCGTCTTTTGACCACTTTAATTTAGATATTATTTTTTTTAATTTTTAAAATAAAAAAGATCCTATTAGGATCTAATATAAACTATTAATTTTAAATAAAAAAATTCACTTACCCTTAAAGTAACCCTTCACCAAGTCTTTTTTTCCTCACGTTACGGCTTGTAACGACTTTCGAGTTGTAATTAAATTTTAGCATACCCTTAAATTCTTAACATTTAGTTCTTTTAACGTTTCTATTTAGCTCTCTACTCCAACCATATATTTTAACTTTGATTAATGTTAAAATAGCTAAGCAACTAAAGGGGGCTACATTGCTGCGGTATGTGTCGTCCCTTTCAATAGGCTTGGCACCGCAGCGTTCTCTCTTGTGAACGGGCCCTTAAACGTTCAAATTTTTGAAGGACTCCCCTTAAAATTTTATGTGCCCATTCTAGCCGGTTTTTATCTACCAAACGGCTTAAGGCGAAATTATAATGGGCTAATTTGGCGATTTACCTGCTAGCCTGATGATTTCTAATCATTGGGCAAATTAATATTTAGTCACTGTTTTCAAATTATACTGACTAACATCAAAAAATAAACAAATATATGACTTGTATTTGTCAAACTATTAATATCATAGTTTTAAAGGTTAGGCAAGGTTTTTTTGTCTCCGTTCAGGGCAAAAGCGTCAAAAATTTTTCCAACTGTGCAATTGGAAACTTAGGCTGCCTCAGCCAGGGGAGGAGCAACCGTCTCAGCTCGGAGAGGAATCAGCTTGAAAGGAATGGTTTTACTTTCGGTCCAGCTTTTAAATTTGCCAGTTGCTCTTAAACGTAAATCCGATAAATCGGGGCCGAACTCCGCCATGAGAATCATAGCCGCTTTGCCCGACACACAGGCAATATTCTGCAAAAACTCCAATTGCCTGTCAAAGCCGCGGCTGGCTATGGCTTCCAAAAGCGTTGATTTCAAGCTGACGGGCTTCTTGTTGCAAAAACGAGATTATTCTCAACATAGTCTTGATACTATTAATGACGGTGTCGTACAAGGTCCCTTCCAGCGCGTCTAAAACCATCTCTATCGGAGCTTCTAGCCGATAGCCAAGACGATATTTTATGGTTTCAAGGATCTCCTCCAGACGTTGTTTTCTAAGAAGCCCCTCGATAATTATTTAACCGGAGACGCCAAAAATTTCGGTCACCACACAGGAGAGGTTAAATCCAGATTCGGTGAACAGTTTTTGGACTCTATTCTTATAGTCGGGCGCGTCGTCGGTAACCTTTATGTACAAAAGAGATATCTCCCTTATATCCACGTAAGGTTGGCTCAGAACACGACTCAGTTGTAGTAAACCGGCCCTGGCTAAAATGGCCAGCCACTTTGAATCCACACACTCAGTCTTGATCGAAGCGCAAAAACCTCTTAAAATCAAAATAGTCTAAAAAATTAACTAGTAATTTGACTATGTTACAAATTTAAGAATTGATAAAGGGGACTTTTTGCGCTGCGATCAGTCTTGCGTTCCGGGACATTTTTAACCTTGCGGGCGTTAACTAAGATGACGTTCAAATTGGGCTCGTCAAGTAGGTTATAGGCAGGCCGCCAATAGACTCCGGTGCTTTCCATGGCGATTTGCTCGACTCTAAGTTCAACCAACCAGTCGACCATCTCCTTGATGTCTTTCTTAAAGGTGCTAAACGTCCTTATTTCATGGTCGTCGCTATGGCCGTAGACAAGCACACAACACACTATCGAATCCTTG
>JAITQT010000415.1 GCA_031288745.1 Deltaproteobacteria bacterium | reverse complement strand
AATCAAAGTTAAAATATATGGTTGGATTAGAGAGCTAAGTAGAAACGTTAAAAGAACTAATGTTAAGAACTTAAGGGTATGCTAAAACTTAATTACAACTCGAAAGTCGCTACCAGCCGAAACTTGGGGAAAAAAAGACTTGGTGAACGGTTACACTAAAGATAAGGCCGGCCCGTCGGCTGGAGCTTGGGGGCACGAAGAGGGGCTTGACTCTTGTGGTAAATCACTTTCCAATAATTCCGAGGCATTTATTGCTAAAGCCTGTTGTTGGTCTTTGATCTGGTCATATTGAGTCTGCTGAGACGGAAGGCCAATAATCTCTTTAACGCTCATTTGAGATAGCGGCCTTAGCCTCCGGCGGTGCTTCCATAGATGAACTAGGAACAAGATGGCTGTAGCTAGGCCCCATTGTATGTGGGCTCTCCGGGAGCTGAAAAAACCCGATAGGACCGTGCCCACGAAAGAAATGGTTAGATCAATGGCCTCGGCCGTGGCCATTGCCGAGCCGGTCTTAGGTGGGGCCGCTTCGGGGCTGGAGTAGAGGGTGCGACCTAACAAAGTTGTGGGCTTTAAGATTTGGGAAGGGGGCTGGCGTAAAATTTTGGCCCCGTCGGGGTCGAACTGTTCGAGAAAACTAGCGATAGACTCCAAAGAGATGACCTTGGGGTCGTATTCCAAGAGCACGCTGCCAACCATGGGGTTAACTTGGATACTCTTAATCCCGTTAATGGGCCCAATCGGTAGCTCGGGGGCCTGCGCCCCTTTTAAGGCCGAAAGTCTTAGCCGAATGCGGCCTTCGATGAAACTGACTATCATAGTTTCGCTCTCTTTAGTTAGCGGTTAAATTTGGCCCGCCTGACCTTGGTTAGGTCCGACGGAAATTTGGTAAATAGTTAAGAAGCTTAACTATTAAGGAATATGATTTTCATTAAAGATAAAAATTTAGGCAAAAAAAAGGGGGCTTTAGCCTAAAAATAAGTTTTTTAAGTTCTCTTAAGCCGATGAGCCTCCATAAAAGTTGCCAGCGGGAGCGGCTTTTAGAGGGATTGGTACGGTGCCTAAAGCAGAAGATCTTTAAGTTACTATTAGGGTTGGTGCTTTCTCGGCTGGTTTTATGGACTAGGCCCTTCATCGGCAGTGAGTGCGATCTAGCCAGAGGTAAAAATATTTAAAGCGCTTACTAAATCAACGTTATTTTCGTAACCACCAGCTAAGCACCCAAAATCTAAAGAGTTAAATTATGACAGTCGCGATCTGATATTTAGGTAAAATTTTAATTTGGCGGCCCTAAATTAGCTAAAGGGTCGCACTGAGGTATTATAGGTTTATATAGCTCAAATTTTGCCCATTTAACAAGGCTAGATTTTTTTTGGGTTTTGGGAATTTTCGACCAACAAAGGCCTCGTGGCCCTTAAGGCCACCATAATGGTAGTTGAGTTGTGTAAAAGAGCGGTTATGGTCGGGCCTATGATGCCAAAAAGACCTAAAGTTAGAAACAAGCTATTTAATAAAATAATTAAGCGGTAGTTATAATGAATGCGTCTCATGGTATAGCCGCTAAGGACTCTAGCCAGGGCTAAACCTTTGATATTACCGTTTAGTAGCTGAACTTTAGCTACATCTTTAGCCAGTTCTGAGCCATCATGCATAGCCACCCCAACGGAGGCCTGAGATAGGGCGGCCGAATCGTTTAGGCCGTCTCCGACCATAATGACCCCTTGGCTCGATTGGCGGAGTTCTTTAATAATAGAAGCCTTTTGATCTGGTAAGAGTTCGGCCCGATACTCGGTAAAACCGGCTCGTGAAGCCATATGTTTGGCTGCGGTTTCCAAATCTCCCGTCAACATGACCACTCGGTCGATATCAGATGAGCGAAGCGCTTCGATAGTCTCTTTAACCCCTTCTCTAAGTTTATCTTTAATAACAATAAGGGCAGCAAGTTTATCATCAACGGCCAGATATACTAGGCTTGAGCCATCTTCGGAAAGACGTATTACTTCCTTTTCCTCTTCAGGAGTTAAGACTATCTTTTCGTCGCCGACGATAAAATGGCGGCTCCCTAAAAGGACCTTTCGTTCGTGCCAGGTAGAAGAGATGCCATGGGCCACCACGTAATTTACCGTGGTGTGCTCTTCGTGATGCTTAAGGTTTTCCTTTTGGGCTTGGCGAACTACGGCCCGACCAACAGGGTGGGGAAAATGCTCTTCTAAGCAAGCGGCTAATCTCAAGGCCTGGTTACGTTCGTAGGGCTCAAATGGGCGCACCTCCCCAAGCTCGGGTTTAGCTTCAGTTAGGGTCCCGGTCTTATCGAAGACCACAGTGTCGGCATTATCTAATTCTTCAAAATATCGCCCGCCTTTAACTAACACGCCGCACTCGTTACCCTCGCGCATGGCCGTTAGCACCACTAAGGGTGTGGAGAGCCTAATGGCACAAGAGTAATCGACCAATAAGACGTTTCCAGCCTTAAGGGGGTTTTGAGTAAAAAGATAGACTAAGCCAGCCAAGATAAAGTTATAGGGCACGATAGAATCAGCTATCCGCTCGGCTCGGCCTTGCACTCCACTCTTTGAAGCTTCCGATTCGGTAATATAGTCGATAATAGATCTAATTCTAGTCTGACCACCCACCTTATCGGCTCGCAGTACCAAGCGGCCTTCTTCTATGGTTGTGCCGGCAAAGACGGCCCCGCCTACACTCTTTCTAACCGGTAAGGGCTCTCCCGTCATGGTAGCTTGATTGACCATAGCCTCGCCTTCTAAGACCCTACCGTCAACGGGAATTAGACCTCCGGCCCTAACGACTACTTTTTGCCCGACTGATATTTCCGATTCCTTTGTTTTGACCTCTTCGCCGTTCTCGTTAACAATCCAGACAATTTCTTCGTGGCCAGAGAGGCTGCGGTATAACCCAGAGAGGCTGCGGCGCTTGGTCCAGGCCTCTAGATAATTGGAAAGAGAGAAAAAGAATAACAGAGTTCCTGCCGAGCTAAAGTTACGTCGGTAAAATAAGACTGTCAGGGCTGAAGCGTCAAGGACCTCTACGGTTAACTGACCGCGCCATAGTAAGTATTTTAGGCCTTCGAATAGATATGGTATGGCCTTAACAGCTGTAATGGCGTATCTAATCGGGGCTGGCAGGATGATTTTTTTTAATAGATAATTCCAAATAGGGTTAAAAGGTAGCGGCGTGTCTTCGCCTACAGCTTGGACAGTTAGCTCGAAACCAGCTAGGGCCCGGCTTTGACCGGGGTCAAATTCAGCTAAGGCCGATAGTAAGTTAGAGCGGGCCTTAAGGCCGCCTTTATAGAGTAATAAGATCCTATTGGATAGAGGGTTATAAGATAAATATTTTAAAGCCCCAAGCTTAGTTATCACGGCCGACAAGCGGTCAAAGGCCCTGGGGGTTAGGCCGGGGCTGGACAGTTTTATCCTGATCCGGCCATTTAAATCAGAAAGTATGTTTCCGTCCATTTACTCCTCTCGCTCCTTAACGGCGAGATTCTCGCCAATAAGGGCAAGAAACGAGGCCATAGAACTGCAAGCGCTTTTAAAAAACTAGCTAAAAAGCTAAATAGGGCCATTCGGGGCCGCAAAATTAAGAAGGTTCGGTCATAGGTACATATAATTAATTTGATTTAAGTCTTATTAGCTTAAATTATTAGCGATATAGCCTCTATCCCCTCAATAGTAAGGGGATAGAGGTTAAATTTTAGGTAAAGCAGCGTTAGGCGGGATTATTGGCGTTTTCACGATTTTGAGCTTTTTGATCGGCCTCGGCCACCAGATCCTCTACATTTTCCTTAGCCGCCGACAAAGCACCCTGTACTTTGCGTTTGGCAGTTAAGCCATAGCTAAGCACGGAGGTGGCCCCGTCTTTGATGTAAGAGGGCCGACTAGCGACCACGGTGGCTCCGATGGCCCCGACGACAACGCCTATTCCAAAAGCTAACCATTTCCACTGATTCATTTAAACCTCAATTCTTTCTCAATTAAAAGGACAAAGCTCTTTTTTTGAGAATATAAGCCCACTAAGGGACAAAAATTTAATAACGGGCCAAAGGCCGCTTTGATCCCGTGAGCAGCGAGCCTTCAAAATATGAACTAGATTGGGAGTAATTATTTTGTGAGGCTGAGGGTGCTGACCAACCAAAGGCTGCCTTTCGAAGGCCTGGGATCTTTTAAAGTATAGCTTTAATAACCCTGGTAATGCAAGAGTTTTTTAAATAATAAATTCGTCAACAAATAAAATTTATAAATATTTAAAAAATATATTACAAAAAATAAATATAAAAATAATATTTAAAATTGAATAATTTTATTGTTTTTTTAGTTAAAAATAGCCCGATTAGGCTGTTTTTTTTTAAGCCTTCCGGCCTGTTAGTTTAGCCCCCAATCTCGTGGGCCGGCTAATTATGAATTTAATTTTTTTGATTGATATTTTTTTATAGCTTGATTGAAAGAAAAATGGGACTAAAAAAAATTGACCTTTAGCAGGCTTTTTTTGACGATTGACTAACCTATGGTTTTTTTTTATTGTTTAGAGATTTTTATATTAAATATACGTATTTATATATTAAATATAGATTTTAAATAATGATAAGATTAGTAAATATATTTATATGTTATTATATATATATTAATATTGCTATTAACTAAAATAACGGCTCAACCCGAAGTTTTAGTTCGGTTAGTATGGTGGAAAAAAAAGCTCTAGTTTTCTTAGACTGTGTTAAAATTTACTAGCTTAAGCTAAATCGCCGATTAACCCTTAAAAGGCTTTTTTAAGCTAGTTTGGGGCGAAGCGAGATTTAACCATTGTTAGCCTTAGGGCCGTGCTTAAAAAAGGCTTGAAAGATCGCCTCTTTTACTGTTAAATAAAAAAATTGTCCAAGACGGCCTAAGGCCGTTTTTTCCGCAGTTTTAAAGATTAAAGATAGGAGGGTTCATGGTGCCGAAAGCGGTTCCGAAAGCAAAAAAAATAGTCTTGGCCTATTCGGGGGGACTTGATACTTCTATCATTTTGACGTGGCTTAAAAAAGACTATGGGGCCGAGGAAGTTATCGCCTTTTGTGCCGACGTAGGTCAGGGCGAGGAATTAGACGGTTTAGAGGCCAAAGCCTTAAAAAGCGGCGCTAGTAAGTGTTATATCGACGATTTAAAAGAAGAGTTTGTCTCAGATTTCGTCTTTCCCGCTCTAAGGGGCAACGCTTGCTACGAAGGGCAATACCTATTAGGTACTTCTTTGGCCCGCCCCGTTATCGCTAAACGCATGGTTGAAATTGCCCTTGCCGAAGGGGCTGACGCCGTGGCCCATGGGGCTACTGGAAAAGGTAACGATCAAGTTCGCTTTGAACTTACCACCATGGCCTTAGATGCGGGCCTTAAGACAGTGGCCCCTTGGCGAGAGTGGGATTTTGATTCTCGTACTTCCCTTATACGTTACGCTGAAAAAAACGGCATCCCAGTTCCGGTAACGGCTGAAAAGCCTTATTCAATGGATCGCAATCTACTTCATATAAGCTACGAAGGCGGAATCCTGGAAGACCCTTGGCGCGAACCTGACGAGAGCATGTTTTTATTGACTCAAAGCCCCTTAAAGGCTCCAGATAAGCCCACCTACGTGGAAATAGAGTTTGAAGAAGGTAACCCGGTGAAAGTGGATAATATTTCTCTTAGCCCGGCCTCGATACTTACCAAACTCAACGAGATGGCCGGGATAAATGGAGTGGGCCGGGTCGATCTAGTTGAAAGTCGTTTTGTAGGCATGAAGAGCCGGGGGGTTTACGAGACTCCGGGCGGGACTTTATTGTGGCTGGCCCATAGAAACTTGGAAAGCCTAACCTTAGATCGCGAGGTTATAAATCTAAAAGATTCGCTCCTCCCAAGATATTCGACTATGGTTTACAACGGCTTTTGGTTCGCTCCAGAGCGATTAACCTTACAGAAAATGATAGACGAAAGTCAAAAAAAAGTTAGCGGAGTGGTAAGGCTTAAGCTTTACAAAGGGGGGCTTTGGGTCGCGGGCCGCAAATCCCCTAATTCACTCTATCACGAAGCTTATGCCACTTTTGAAAGCGATCAAGTCTACGATCAAAGCGACGCTGGCGGCTTTATTAAGTGCCAAGGTTTAAGGCTGCGCATTAATAAGCTCTTAAGGGGCTAAGTTTTATAATTTCGTATTTTTAGTTTTTTTTAGTAAAGAGTAAAGTGGGCTTAGGACCATTCAAAATTTAGACCTAGCCGGTCCCCTTACAAGGAGCTAAGGACTTGCCAGACGATCAAGCGGCCAAAATCGCTAAATCAAAAAAAACCGAAAAAGCCAAGCTCGAAGAGCCTGATTCCGGCGCTCTTTTAAAGGGCCGCTTGTCTGAAGCGCCCGACCCGGCCTTACTAAAGGCCTCGGCTTCCATTGATTTCGATTATAAGTTAGCTGCCTACGACGTGAAAGGCTCCATGGCCCACGCTAAAATGCTAGAAAAGTCCGGCCTTATTAGTCACGACGACCTAAATAAAATCCTGGCCGGGCTTAAAACGATCTTAAGCGAAATCCTAGAGGGGCGCTTTACCTTTGACCCTCTCTTAGAAGACGTTCATATGAACGTTGAAAAAGCCTTAACTGATTTAATTGGACCTGTGGGGGCCAAGCTTCACGCCGCGAGAAGTAGAAACGATCAAGTAGTCCTTGACGAACGTTTATTTCTAAGGGAAAAGAGCCAAATTATAGGCCGTGAGCTTAGAAATTTAAGAGAAGCCTTATTAATTAAGAGCGAAGAGTGCGGCCTGGCCCCTATGCCAGGCTACACCCACCTTCAGAGGGCCCAGCCGGTCTTATTGGCTCACCATCTAATGGCTTATTACCAGATGCTCTCTCGCGACCAGCAAAGACTTAATCAAACTAAAGAACGCCTTTTAATCATGCCCTTAGGTAGTGGGGCCTTGGCCGGAACGGGGCTACCTATTGAGCCTCAAGGGGTGGCTGACGATTTAGAATTTACCTCTTTAGCTCCCAATAGCCTCGACGCTGTTTCAAGTCGAGATTTCTTATTAGAATTCCTTTCTTTCTCTGCTATTTTAATGGTTAATATGTCTAGATTAGCAGAAGATATTGTTCTTTGGTGTACTTCTGAATTTAATTTTGCTACTTTGCCCGATTCTCTAACCACCACTAGTTCCATGATGCCCCAAAAGAAAAACCCTGATGGGGCCGAACTAATTCGCGGGAAGGCCGGTCGCACTTTTGGTAATCTCATGACCTTACTAACCACTCTTAAAGGATTGCCTTTAAGCTATAATAGAGACCTACAAGAAGATAAGGAACCGCTCTTTGATACGGTGGAAACTTTGGAAACGGTCCTTCCGTTGGCTTCTAAATTGGTCTGCGGCTTAATCTTTAATTTACCACGCTTAAGGGAGGCTGCTAACGACGGTAACGCCTTAGCCACCGATTTAGCTGAGCGCTTGGTTTTAAAGGGCGTCGCTTTCCGTAAGGCTCACGAGATAGTTGGTTCTTTAGCCGCCTTCGCCGCTGAAAATGGCCAAAGCCTAAGAGATTTAAGTGATAAGCAACTAAAGGCCGCCTCTAACTTAATCAACCGTGCTCTAATTGACGAATTAACTTTGGAGCTCAATCTTCAGGCGCGCCGAACCTCTCCCGGCGGGACCTCGCCTGAGACCACCCGGCGGCAGATGGCCAAGGCTTGGGATAGGTTGCGCCAAGAGAAATTGGATGGTTGGCTGTGAAAATTTTAGCCAAGCTCTTAATTTTAATTTTAGTCGTGGCCTGGCCCTCTTTAGGCTGCGGGGTTAAAACTCACCCTTGGCCGGAAATGGAAACGTTGCCCGGAGCGGTGGTCGATTTAACTCATGAATTAGATGAGGGCGGCCGAGTTTGGCTAAACTGGTTAACTCCATCGGAAAACGTTTCGGGCCGGCCCTTAAAAACCCTAGATCATTTTGAGGTTTGGGGTGCTGACTATGATATGAATGAGTTCTGTCCAGGTTGCCCGTCTAAAACCGTTAAGTTAGCTGACGTCTTTTTAGAGGCTCCGCCTCCGGGACTAGAGCTAGCCAAAGGGCCTTACCGCTGGGAGACTAAGGTGAGACCCAATAGGGTCTACGT
>JAITQT010000269.1 GCA_031288745.1 Deltaproteobacteria bacterium | reverse complement strand
GGTCCGCTCACTAAGGCGGGCCACATTGGCTGCAGAAGTGAAGTGCAGGCCGCAAGACAACAAAAACACGCCTACAATACGATTCACCAGTGTTGAACACATAGATATTTTTAAAATGGAAGAAATAATATCTATTAATTCTTGATGAACCTTAATATTATTCCTTGAATCGATATTACTAACGCCTTTACCAATGTTTTTGCTTGATAGGTTTTTCATTGAGCTATATTCACCTCTGATCACAAGGTTTATACTATGGTTCTTAAGAACCTGCTCAATAATAAACTAAACAATTTTTGAAGTCAAGCATAAAATGACCCTAATTGAACTCGTCCTAGTTTACCTAGATCACAAAGATTCTAGAGCCTCAAAATCATTCGACCTCCTAAAGAGTAAAAAAGGTTGACTAAAAAAGCTCGAAAAATTCATTTTGGTGACACAGCAAAAGTGGAAAATCATTTCGTTCTTGAGTATAGCTGAAAAAACTATAGAAAATTAGCTTAGTTAAATAAGGAAAATAAATATTGAAATGTTTACTTGATCGAAGCGCAAAAAGTCCCCTTTATCAGTCTTTAAATTTGTAACATAGTCTTATCACTAGTTAATTTTTTAGACTATTGTGCTTTTAAGAGGTTTTTGCGCTTCGATCTTACTTGACATAGTCAAATTTTTGGTGTAAAAATTTATTATGATTTAGTTCTTTTTCTCAGTTTTTTCTTGCCTAATAAAATTTGGCGAGGTTGAATGACGTGGCTTAACTCAAAGATCATAATAATCTAGAAATTAATATAAATTAAAGGATTCATAATTTTCAAAATTATTTGAAATATAATACTCAATAAATACTTTTTTATATTACATTATTACATTTACCTTCGCTCTGCTCCATATCAAACGTGCGCAGGGCCAATATAGTCTTTTCGATTAGCTTCTCTAATTCCAAACCAAGCATTTCCGCACCCTTTTCAATAACTTTCCTCGAGCAGCCGGCGGCAAAGTTAAGGGTCTTAAACTTCTTTTTAACAGATTTGACCTCCAAATCGGAGACACTTTTACTTGGTCTCATCAAGGCCACTGCCCCTATTAGTCCAGTTAACTCGTCGGTGGCGTAGAGGACTTTTTCCATTTTGTGCTCTGGTTTAACCTCGACCGTAATATCGTAGCCGTGACTAACCACGCTTCTGATAAGCTCTTCGCCCACCCCGCCTTCGCGCAAAAGCTCCGGGGCCATTAAACAGTGTTTATCGGGATAGAGTTCAAAATCTATATCGTGGAGGAGCCCAACCAGGCCCCAATAATCGCGGTCCTCTCCATAGCCTAGATCGTCGGCGAACCACTTCATGACCGCTTCAACGGTTAGTGCGTGCTTTAAATGAAAATCATCTTGATTGTACTTTTTTAGTAGCTCCCAAGCCGCATCACGATTAATTATTTGCATTATCGCCTCCAAGGTAAATTTACCCACAGCCCCAATATCCTGGAAATTCTAATTTAAAAAATTTCAATGAGGTAAAAAATTAAAATGAAAAATTTATTAATTCTTGCTCTAGCCTTAACTTTTATTTTCTTTGGCCAGACCCGGTTAGTAATGGCTGAACCGAATCCTTCGGAAGCAATTCCGAACCCTTCGGCATCAGATCCAATTCTCTTGTCAATTTTTCCTAAACTAACTTTCTATAGTTATGAGCAAGGGCTCAAACTACTCAATAGTACCAAAAAAATCATATTTGTATACTATTTTTCTGAAAAAGATTCTAATTCTCAAAAAACTAACTTAATATTTCTATCTGATCAAAACATCATCAATATTTTAAATGAATCGTTTATCTTCGTACCTATAGACGTTGAGAAGGATAAAAACTTAGCCAAAATATCTGCAAATACCGAATTACCCGTACATTTCTTTATTAATTCAGATGGCATAACAGTCTTAAATTTTAAAGGGTTCGTACAAGCCGAAATGCTTCGAGCTATGTTGTTACTTATATTAAATCCAACATTTCAGACCCCAATTAACAATAAATCTATCTAATTCAGGAATGAAATGTATAAACACCTATAAAAATTTAATAATCTTAAAAATTAAATTGCAATAAGTCTATTTTTAATTTTTTAGCCTGAAAATTGGTACTTTTTAGGCTTATATCAATTTATAACGAGCCGAGAACTTATTGATCTACCTTTTTTTATTTCTATCTAGCCATCTTAGTTAAATTTTTAAGTCTCGCTAGACTAAAAAACTAAAACTCTCGAGAGAGCGAAAAAACCCACATTATAAGAACGTTTTAGCTAAAAAAAAGATTCTAAAAACATTTTTTTTAACGCTCTTATTTTATTTTAACTTTAAAAAATTATAAATAGAAAAAAACTAGAATTCTACAGAAATTCCAAATTTGAAAAAAAAATCCAGCTGTGCATTCTGTGACCTAGGCAGCCTTAGCCAGAGGATGAACCACCGACTCGACTCGGAGAGGAATCAACTTGAAGGGAATGGTTTTATGCTCGGTCCAGTTTTTTAGTTCGCCAGGTTGCTCATAAATTTAAAAAACTTACCGCCCAAAGTATTAACTCATTTAATCTAGGAGAGCTCCATTTTTCTTTAGGCCCAGTCTTCTCGAAGAATTCGACACCCGTATTTAATACTGTATGGCCGCTCACTATCAATCGGTGCGATTGAGTTGAGAACGAGCCAGTTTCCGCTTATATTGTGTATGGCGAGGATCCTATTTTGCCTTTCGGTCCTTCCTGAGCAACTTGCCCAAGGGCATTATTTATTTTGTCTTTTGATAACGCTCCCAAGTATTGCTTGGGCTAACCCAAACTAGTTTCCTTGAAAGTTTCAATAGCCGCATTCTCCATCTGGTTTTAAGAGCCACCAAAACCAAAAAGCTCAAATTCCTTAAGGCCTGGAATATATCAAGGACCGAAAACATTTGCCGCTCCATGGCACCTCCCTCCGCCATCTACCTTTGAGGTCTAAAGTTGAAATCGGCAAATCATTTCGGTCGTCAGTATATCTTTTGAACTGGTAGATGACGTTAATATTTCTCTGGTATCATTGTCAGTAATTTTAACTGTAACTTCATACTTTATAGTCATAATAACCTCGCTATTAGCTGCTTGAAAAGCTAAATTTTCATCCGGTATCAACTCGGAAAACGGATGATAATTTATACAATAGCAAGCTAATTTAAAATTGTCAAGAGGTTAATTGAGCATGGATTTAATAATTTTCAATCTGTTGATGATCAAAATTATATTATTAACCAGACATAGTTAAAACTTTATCAAACACAATTCTCCTTTATTTATTGGCGTGCGAGCCAGTAGTTTAGAGGTTAACATTCGGCCAAGTTGGCTTAACCACTTTGCTAGCCTAGGTCACCGATTGCACACTCTGAAATTTTTCACCAAAAAAAATATTATTTAAAACTAGATAAAAAAAAACTATGAGCCCAAAAAAAAACGAGCCGTTTTCTACAACCGATGACCTACCTAAGATTGACTCCCACGCTCACGTCGGGGTCTTTGGCTCTTGGTGCAATGTTTCCGTTACAGCTGACGAGCTAGTATCTCTTTCAGCGCCTTACGGGGTGGAAAAATCAATTATAAGTTACCCCGATAATAAGATCACTTTAGAGGCTAGCGCCAGACACCCCCAGAAGCTAACGGCCTTGGCCTGGCTAAACCCAGCCGAGGGCCTTAAAGCGGCC
>JAITQT010000358.1 GCA_031288745.1 Deltaproteobacteria bacterium | reverse complement strand
GGTATGTGTCATCTCTTTCAATAGGCTTGGCACCTCAACGTTCTCTCTTGTGAACGGGCCCTTAAACGTTCACATTTGTGAACGGACCCCCAAAAACAACGTTTTGGCTAAAGCTTTCATTTCAAGGTTGGCCCAAGCTAACAACCTCTCTTTCGAGTTGTAATTAAGTTTTAGCATACCCTTAAGATCTTAACATTAGTTCTTTTGAGGTTTCTACTTAGCTCTCTAATCCAACCATATATTTTAACTTTGTTCGAAGCGCAAAAAATCACCTTTATCAGTCCTTAAATTTATAATAGAGCCTTATTACTAGTTAATTTTTTAGACTATTTTGCTTTTAATAAGTTTTTGCGCTTCGATCCACTTTTATTAATGTTAAAATTACTAAGCTCCTATTGGGGGCTACATTGTTAAGGTATGTGTCATCTCTTTCAATAGGCTTGGCACCTCAACGTTCTCTCTTGTGAACGGGCCCTTAAACGTTCACATTTGTGACCGGATACTATAATCCAAAAGCTTGGGCGTAAGTGAACATCCAACCCCGGTTGACCTTGGTTGACCGGGGTTTTATTTACTAATTACCAATTCAAATAAAAACATACTATATATTTATATATAATAATATAAAAATAAGTTATTTAAATTATTTTTAGATCTAAAAACCGTTTAAAGGTAGGCTTGAAAGGATGAGTGAGGGCTAAGGATTAATCGTAAAAAACCTTTAATTCTGCGAAAATATATGCTATATATATAAAGTCTCGAATAGGAGCAAATCACCTCAAGGCGGTTGGGCCTTATTAAGGTTTCCATGAGTTTATCAGATAACTATTACCACGTCGCCGACGGTACCTCAGGAGGATGGAAAAATTTTCTGAGGCTGGGCGTGTATTTGTTATCAGCCGTGGCTTTAGTTTCGTTAATATCCTTACTTGTTTGGAACTTTGTGGCCCCAGAGTCTTTGGCTAAAGTTTACGGGAGTTTTTTCGGGAGACCTTTGGAAATTTATTCTTTAGAATTAACGTTAGGTCGTCAAGCGCTTTCTATTAAGCCCGACACCGCAGCTGAGGTCAACCCTCATATCCCGGTTCGGTTGGAAGCTTTGGAGACTAACCGTTGGCGTAATTACGATCTGAGACTTTATAGTCCAGATATCGAAATAGATCTGTTAACCAAGGAAGCAAAATCTATTTTAGAGCTTAAAGGTGAGGCTTTTTTTGAAAAAAGCTATCCGATAATCATTCAAGCTAGGGAAGGAGAGGCCGTTAGGGCGAGCTTTACTTTAAATTCTTTTTTTAATGCCTCCGATTGGGCCTCTCGAGGAGACGCCGCCGTTGAGGTTCAAAAGAAAATAGGTTATTATCGAAGAGCCTTAGAGCTAGATCGAGGTTCTCCTCTTCTGACGCAAAAGTTAAGCCAAGCTTTGGAACTAGGTGGGCTTTACCGAGAGTTGACTGAACTTTTGGAAGACGATTTATCGAGGCCAAGATCGGACACCGAGCGCTACGAGCATCTGGTTAAACTTTTGAACCTCTATCGTAAGTTAAAAAACGTAGAGCAAGAGATTGGCACCCTTGAACGTTTAATTGCCGAGCCGCTTACTAATGAGCAAGCTAGGGTCTTCAAAGCTAATTTAGCCGTCCTATACAGAACCTCTAAGCCGCTTAAGGCCGCTAAATTTTACGAAGAGCTTTTAGAGGGTGCCGACGAAGAGTCAAAATTATCTTTTCTCTTAGAGCTAGTTTCTATTTACAACCAGACCGAACAAGATCAGCCGGCCATAGCCGTCTTAAATAAGCTTATCGAATCGGCATCACCGGATCGTTTGCCCGCCCTCTGGTCGGAGATGCTGCGTCTTAAAATTAAAGTAGGCGACTCGGAAGGTCAATTTGAAGCCTGGTCGGGTTTAGCCGCTTCTTTGCCCAAAGGATTAGAAAAAGTCAACGCCTATAAGCGTTTAGCCTACCTTCTTTACCAAGAAAAACAATACCAGCGTGCGGCTGAGGCTTATAAAGCCGCCATTGATTTAGACGACACCGACCCGCACCTCTTTCTTAACCTAGCTCGGCTGTCTCTTCAAATGGGAGATCGGAATTCTTATCGCAAAAACTTGGAAAATTCGCTAGCCTTAAAGGATGACGCTTTATTAACTATTGAGCTGGCGGTGGCTTACGAGAAGGATGGGCTTAAATGGCAGGCCATCCAAACGTTACAAAAACTAATTGATAATGAAATTGATGATCCTAAGATTGCTTCAATAAAAAACGAGGCAAAAGTTCGCCAGTTAAATTTACTCAGACCACCGGATGGGCAATATTCTCAAGCATTCGAACAAAAACTTTATCAATTTTCCAATAATTATCTTGAATTTTTTAATCTCGGCGTAGCTCATTTTAAGGCTAAGCGCTGGGAACTAGCCCTTAAAGCCTTTCAAAAAGCCTACGAGCTTGATATAGAAAAGACTTTAACCATTGATTTGCGCGCCTACCTTTTAAACGTTTATAAGGAAAAAGGTCAGTACAAAAACATGGTCGAACAGGCCATGCTCATCTATCAACAAGACGGCGCGAGGAAAGATTGTCGCGATTTAATTATCGGTCAACTCGAACGTGAAAGAAATTGGACCGGGCTAGTTAAAGCTGTCAGTCAATGGATTGAGTGGCATCCGGGGGAGGCCGATAACTATAGATTTTTAGCCTTGGCCCAGAAAAACGCCGGACAAGCTAAAGAAGCCTCTCACAGCTTAATGAGGGCCGCCGAACTAGAGCCCGATAAGGCCTCCTCGTGGTTTACAGCCGCCGAATCGTTAAAAAAAGTAGGAGATCAACAAGCGGCTAAAAGGGCTTACGAAATGGTCTTAAAATTGGAGCCGGCCAACGAAAAAGCCGAAGCGGCTTTGTTGAGATTAGCCTTAGATAGTCTTGATCGTACGAAAACCATTAATTAGGCTTCGGCTTATAATTTTTTTTGGTAACTTAAGGATACGTCTTTAATGGCGCTTCTATTTCTTCTTTAAGTAACCGTTCACCAAGTCTTTTTTTTCCACATTGCGGCTGTTAGCGACTTTCGAGTTGTAATTAAGTTTTGCATACCCATGATCGAAGCGTAAACACTTCTTAAAAGCAAAATAATCAAAAAAATTAACTAGTAATATAGCTCTGTTACAAATTTAAGGACTGATAAAGGTGACTTTTTGCGCTTCGATCACCCTAAAGATCTTAACATTAGTTCTTTTGAGGTTTCTACTTAGCTCTCTGCTCCAACCATATATTTTAACTTTGGTCAATGTTAAAATTACTAAGCTCCTATAGGGGGCTACATTGTTGCGGTACGTGTCATCCCTTTCAATAGGTTTGACACTGCAACGTTCACTTTTGTAACGGGCCCTTAAACGTTCACATTTGTGAACTGACACAAGTAAGCTCTTAGCTTTAAGCGAGCTTTTCTTAGAAGCGGCCTTTAACTGCGGGTGCGCATGGATACTTTTGTCGATCTAATTGAGCGCGGCGGCTGGGTTATGTATCCCATACTAGTTTGTAGCCTAGCCGCCTTAGCTATTATCATGGAACGCGCTTGGACCCTTAGGCGCTCTAAAGTTATCCCCAAAAGTTTGGTCGGTTCGGTTAACGACCTTTTTATAGCCCGAAAATACAACGAGGCCGCCCTCCTTTGTCACGATGGTCAAAATTCGGCAGCCAGGCTCATCAAGCAAGCTCTTAAAATGACCGGCCAGACCAGGGTGGTCTTTAAAGAGGCCATGGAGGAAGCCGGCCGACGGGAATTGATATATTTAAGTTCCCATTTAGAACTTTTAAGCGTCTTAGCCTCAGTTTCCCCTCTTTTAGGTTTATTGGGCACCGTCTCAGGGATGATAAACGCCTTTGGGGCCGTGGCCCAAGCCGGGCTAGGCAATCCCGGGCTTTTAGCCGGTGGCATCGGTCAAGCCCTTCTGACTACAGCTGCTGGTTTAGTCGTGGCCATACCGGCCATGATTATTCATCGCCTTTTACTTGGTAGGGTGGAAACCTTAACCACTGATCTTGAAGACTTGGGCACTGATTTGTTAGAAGCTCTGGCCGCGAGAGAACCTCAGCCTCAGCCCCAATCTAAGCGCTAGGAAGAGAATATTGAACTTTTCCCATCGAAATGAAAAAAACGGCTGCGGTTCCCCTATCGTCAACATGACCCCATTAGTAGATGTGGTCTTACAGTTGGTTATATTTTTTATGGTCACCGCTCAATTCGCCGTCTTACCCGGCTTAAAGCTATTACTTCCAGAAACGAAATCTGGCTCTTTAGTTCAGACTTCGGAAAGGGTGGAGGTGACCGTTACTTCTCAAAACGATATTTTTTTCGAAGGCCAACCGACCGCTTTGGAGGGTTTGGGAGAACTCTTAGAGCAGATTCAGGGCGACGGCGGCGAGGTGGTAGTCTTGATTTCAGCCGACAAAGAAGCGGACTACGGCTTGGTCTTTGAGGTAATAGAAACCTTAAGGCAAAAAAATTTTAACCGCGTGGTCATGGGGGCCACTTTACCCGCCTCTTCTGATGAGGCCAAGAGCATTGAAAATTATTAATGACCATACCAAAAGAAATAATTGAACACCAAGAAGATGAAAAAAATCTAAAATTAAAAATGATTTACCGATTTTTAAGTTATTTTACCACTCTCAGCGCTAAAATTCTTTGGAGTTGTTTTCTGCTTATCATTGGGCTTTCAGTGATTTACCTTTTTTTCTCTGATGACGGCTACCCTAGAAATTCAGGTTTATTGAGAAAAAAAGCTGAATTAGAAGCCGAAACTCTTAGACTAGATGAAGAAAATCGGCAGTTAGAGGCTAGACTAGAAAGGATTAGAAACGATTCTGGATATTTAGAAGACGAGGCCAGAAAAAAACTGGGTTTGGTCAGGCCCGACGAGATAATCTACCGTTTGGAAGAAGAACCAGAGCTATCGGACAAGGAAGTAGGCGAACAATTAAATTAAATTATTGATTTATTTTTTTTATAATTATATATAATTTTTATGTTTTTTTAGGAGACTTTAATGTATTCGACTAGTGATTTTCGTAAAGGATTAAAAATAAAATATAAAGGAGAACCATTTATCATAACTGATTTTCAACATGTCAAACCTGGTAAAGGCGGTGCTTTCGTTAGAACTAAATTAAAAAATTTGGTCACCGGCCGGGTGCTTGACGAGACGTTTAGGTCTGGAGAAAAATTGGAACAACCCGATCTAGAGGAAAAGGACGTTCAATATCTATATTATGATAACAAAGACGGTTATGTTTTTATGGATAAATCTACTTACGAACATCTTCATTTGTCAGAAGATCAAGTGGGCGACAACAAATTTTTTCTTTTAGAAAACATGGACTTATATATAAGTCTCTACCAAGGAAAACCCATCAGCCTCGATTTTCCCACCACAGTTAATTTAGAGGTGACTAAAAGCGATCCAGGGGTTAAAGGCGACACGGCTACCGGCGCGACTAAACCAGCCACCCTTTCTACTGGGCTGGTAGTTCAAGTGCCTTTGTTTATCAACGAAGGAGACTTTCTTAAGATTGACACTCGAACGGGAGAGTATGTAGAAAGAACTAAGGGCTGAGATAAGAGTAATCTAAGAAGTCACTTTTGATCGAAGAGCAAAAAGTCCCCTTTATTCAGTCCTTAAATTTGTAATATGTCCTTATTACTAGTCAATTTGTTAGACTATTTTGCTTTTAAGAGGTTTTTGCGCTTCGATCAAACTTAATTACAACTCGAAAGTCGCTACCAGCCGCAACATGGGAAAAAAACTTGATGAACTATTACGTTTAATAAAATTCACAGGGCGATTAGCTCAGCTGGATAGAGCGTTAGCCTCCGGAGATAAAGGCCGCGCGTTCGAATCGCGCATCGCCCACCAAAATTAAATAAATATGCCCGTATTATAAAAATTAATTATGATTACCCCTTTAAAACGTTTAATACCATTTAATAAGCCATACATGTCGGGGAAAGAACTCGAATATATGGTGCGGGCTTATATCGGAGGTCAGCTTTCAGGAAACGGCCAGTTTACCAGACATTGCCAGGAAATCTTAACTAAAAAATTAGGGGCCAAAGGAGTTTTGTTAACCCATTCCTGTACCGCCGCTATGGAAATGGCCGCTATCTTGTTTAACGCTACTTTTGGCGACGAAATCATAATGCCGTCGTTTACCTTTGTCTCAACGGCCAACGCCTTTGTCTTGCGTGGGGCCACGCCCGTGTTTATCGATATTCGCGCCGATACTTTAAATATTAACGAATCTTTAATCGAAGGGGCTATCACCGAAAAGACTAAAGCAATCGCGGTAGTTCATTATGCGGGCGTACCTTGCGAAATGGATGAAATTTGTAGAATAGCCAATAAACATGGGTTGTTGCTCCTTGAAGACGCCGCTCAAGGTATCCAAGCCTCCTACAAAGGTAGACCCTTAGGCTCTATTGGCCAACTTGGGGCTATAAGTTTCCATGAGACAAAAAATATCATTTCCGGCGAAGGCGGGGCCTTGGTTATAAACGATAGTTCTTATTTAACTCGCGCTGAAATTGTTTGGGAAAAAGGGACTAACCGAGTTAATTTCAACAAAGGAGAAGTGGCCAAATACACTTGGCTCGATATTGGCTCTTCTTACTTACCTAGCGAAATAACCTCGGCCTTTTTATTAGCTCAACTTGAATCGGCTGAAACCTTAACCGCCCGTAGGTTAACTAGTTGGTATTTTTATCATGACAAATTAGAAAAATACGAAGAAAAACAACTACTAAGGCGTCCCATCATCCCACCCCACTATAGCCCTAACGGGCATATATATTATATAATCTTACCTTCTCATCAAGAACGCGACGAACTGCTTAAATTACTATTGGAAAATAATATTTTAGCTGTTTTCCATTATATTCCCTTGCATTCATCGCCGGCGGGGCTGCATTTTGGCAGAACGGCTACCGATATGTCTATTACTGATGATATGTCTAATAGATTAATAAGATTGCCTCTATGGAACGATATCGATGAAGATATCATGAATAAAGTTATTCAAGTAATTGAACATTACTTTAATACAAAAAAATAATATCATTTATGCGTATTAATTATTTTTGGTCACTAATATAAAGGAAGGATTTTATGCCCAAAGAATACAACTTAGGAGTTCTAGGGGCCACAGGGGCCGTTGGTCAGGAGATGCTTAAAATTTTGGTTGAAAGGGGCTTTCCTTTCAAATCCGTAAAGGCTTTGGCCACCTCAAAGTCGGCTGGCCGGAAGATTGAATTTGACGGAAGCGAAATCAAGGTCGAGGAGGCGGGGCCCGACTCTTTCAAAGGCATTGACATCGCCATTTTCTCGGCCGGAGGCGCGGCTAGCGCCGAATTTGCCCCAGTGGCCGCTAAATCAGGCTGCGTGGTGGTCGATAACTCTTCTAATTGGCGGCTCCACCCTCAGGTGCCCTTAATCATCCCCGAGGTTAATTCCGGGGCTCTAAAAAAGCATCGTGGGATCATCGCCAATCCTAATTGCTCCACTATTCAGATGTTAGTGGCTTTAAAGCCTATCTACGATGCGGTTGGAATTAAGCGCATCGTAGTCTCCACTTATCAATCAGTCTCTGGAACCGGTCATAAAGGCGTTAACGAACTAGCCGAACAGACAAAACTTTTATTTAACGGTCAAGAGGCCCCTAATAAAGTCTATCCTCACAGAATTGCCTTTAACTGCCTACCGCACATAGACGTTTTTATGGATAACGATTATACTAAAGAAGAGATGAAAATGGTCGACGAGACCAAAAAAATCTTTGATGATTATACCATCAAAGTGTCTGCCACTTGCGTCAGGGTCCCTGTCTTCTATGCCCATTCTGAGGCTATTTGGATAGAAACCGGCCGGCCTATCAGCCCTCTAAGCGCTCGCGAACTCATGAGTCGGGCCCCGGGTATTTTAGTGGTTGACGATCCTTCTAAAAATCAATACCCGCTAGCCTCCGAAGCGGCCGGTCGAGACGAAGTGTTCGTCGGTAGGGTAAGGGCCGATCTTAGTTGCGAAAACGGTTTAACCATGTGGGTGGTGGCCGATAACGTCCGCAAAGGGGCCGCCACTAACGCAGTTGAAATAGCCGAGCTGTTAATTCGCGAACCTGAGCTTTTAAAAACTGACTGGCGGGAATAGTTAATCAACATTTAACCTACAAAAGAAGCAGCGCCTTCTTTAAAAGGGGGATTTAATGGCCTGGTCAAATCAATCCAAAGAATATCAAAAGCTTCTCGATATTGGGCGGCCGCCCAATATCGTGGACCTTTTCCCTAATTCCAAGGCCTTGATAGTCAGCGGAAAATTTATCGACCGAGCCTTGGCGGCTAAGGGCAAGGCCATGACTATCGCCGCTAACGGCCGAAACCACCTAATCATCCGCGGAGTGCTAGCCGCAGCCCAAAGGGCCGACGCTGCGGTGATTATTGAAATCGCTAAAAGCGAGGGCGGGTCGAATTTCTACTGCGCGGTCAATTATTGGAACATGGCCCGCCAGGTGGACGCTCTGGCTAACGAACTTGGAGTGACCGTACCGGTGGCCGTCCATGCAGACCATTACGGCATTAAAAACGAAAAGGATCTGATTAAGGCCAAGATCGAGGTTCCCTCTATGTTTGAGGCCGGCATTACCTCAATTGCCATCGACGCCTCGCATCTGCCTGACGATCTAAATTTACTCTCTTCCATCGCTATTAATCCTTTCATTCCCAAGTGGTCGGGGCTAGAGTGCGAGGTGGGCGAGATTAAAGGCGATATAGGTCTTTCGACCCCGGCTGACGCCCTTTTCCTAATCCAAGGGCTCAATGCCCACGATATCCACCCAGACTGGATTGCTCTTAATAACGGCACCACTCATGGGATTCAGACCGAAAGCACGGGCATACACGTTGAGCTTACAACTCAGATCCACAAAGCCGTGGCCCCCTACGGGCTTAACGGGGCCCAGCACGGGACCAGCGGCAACTCTAGCGAACGATTAAGGCAGATCGCTCTAAAAACAAGGACTACCAAAGCAAACGTGGCTACAGCCCTACAGATGGTTTCCTGGGGTGTGGAAATAGATGATTACGGCAACGCTCAACTTAAAGATGGTGCCTTGGTCAAGGTTAAGGGGCAAGGGATTTCTGAGGAACTGTGGGCCGAGATGGAAGCTTACGGGGCTGAAAGAAAATGGAAAGCCGGAGACTTTAAGAGCCTAAACCTTCCGTTTGAAAACAAAATTATGGCCCAACCAAAACAAATACGCGAGCGCATGGCTAAGGGAGTGGAGGACTTCGTTTACAAGCTATTAACTCAGGTCTTTAACGCTGAAGGCTCCGCCCCGTTGGCTTACGAGTGCATTTTAAAGGCCGCCAGCTACGATCCGGGGCCCAAAGCTCCTAGAGTGGAAGACCCGGCCGATTGGACCGAGGCTAAAATTAAAGAAAAAGCCGCCTCTTTAACCACTGACAAAGGGCCGGCTGGCAACTACGACGACTGAACCAATTTAAACTGCTTGTAACCGTTCACCAAGTCTTTTTTTCCCATGTTGCGGCTGGTAGCGACTTTCGAGTTGTAATTAAATTTTAGCATACGCCTTAAGATCTTAACATTAGTTCTTTTGAGGTTTCTACTTAGCTCTCTGCACCAACCATATATTTAAACTTGGATTGATGTTAAAATTACTAAGCTCCTATAGGGAGCTACATTGTTGCGGTACGTGTCGTCCCTTTCAATAGGTTTGGCACCGCAACGTTCACTTTTGTGAACGGGCACTAGGCAACTTAATTTGTATGCGTTCATTGGCTGTTTCAAAATTAATGAAACAGCCAATTTTTTTAGTAAAATTACTATATTACCTTAAATCAGGCGGGGCCTAAAGGCCTTTAGCGTCTCGTGCAGCGGAGGATTTGTGAAAGCCCAAAAAAAAGGAAGAGATTAGATTTTTTTGATCAACGCTTTCTTTTCATCATCTTTCCTGTTAGGAGCCCCCTGGGGCTAGCCACTACAGTTGCGCGAGAGGACGATGGGCATAAGCTTAATAAACTTTTGTTTAAAATTTACTTCATCAGCCTTAAGACGGGTAGAAGGAGCAGAGAGCCTTTGGTGCCGAGATATCTGTTAAATCGTAACTTTGAGATAGGTAAGGTTAACCTTCGTCGGTGGTAGTTGCTAAGCAGCCCAAGATTAATTTTGATTTGAGCGCTACTATGGTCTAACCTAAAAAGCTGGATAAACTTGGCCTTAGAAGGGCCATCGAAAGTAAATTTGTTGGGCCCGCAGCAGGTACCTCTCTTAATCTTTACGAGCCGTAACTTCCACATATTTAAATAAGGGCCTAGAACAGGGTAGAATTTCTGTAAGGTAATCTCGCACCCGAACCACCGCCATGGGGTCAGAATTGTCATGCATGAGCCGCCCTTCACCTAGAAACCAGTGATAGTGAAAGGTTAGGTCAACAAAGCCAGCTTGCTCTAAGGCTGAACGAAAATGATCTTCACTTATGCCTTTTTTGCTAAGAAATATTGGTTCGGCTAGGCGGACAACCTCTACCTCTAGGCCAAGTTCGTTAGCTAGTTGCTCGTCTTTTTGCTTAACTATCGTAATTTCCCTCTGCACATAGTCCACCGTATGAGCTTTTTGGGAGATCATTAGTTCCCAGAAGAAGGCGTTGGGTTCGAGCCAGGTGCGAAGCCAGCCGGACTTTTTTAAGACCCGGCCCGCCTCCCGCAGGGCTGGACCAAGTTCGGGCAGGTGGTGTAACAGGGCGTGGGCAGTGCAAGCGTCAAAACAACCGTCTTCAAAGTTTAGGGCGTTGACGTCGCCTAGGCTGACGGCCACGTCCCCACCGCCGCCGAGTTCTACTTTTTCAAGCATACCTGGCGTAGCGTCGACTCCCCTTATATAGGAAAAAATAGGCTTAGCTATGTCAATAATAAAGCCCATGCCGCAACCTAGATCTAAAAGCCGCTCTCCTTGGCTTAATTCCTTGAGCCGCCTAAGGTCTCGCTCAATGCGGGCCACATTCTCAGGTCTGTAGTGAGGCTGTTGCTGTCTATAGGTGTCAGCGGTCGCCTGGTGATAAACGATGTTAGCCTGTTTGGATTTTTCTAAATCGTCCATTATTGCTCCAGAGAGTGAACCACCGCCAGCTAAAACGGATGGCTTGAATTTGCGACTTAAATCGCTTTTGAGCGCAAAAATCCGCTCAAAAAAAAGGGCCTAGAACAGATTAATATTTCAGTAAGGTTGTCTGGCACCGGAACTACAACCATGAAAGGCCTGATTCTGAAGCAGGAGCGGCCCTTCGCCCATAAACCAGAGATTATGTGGTTAGGTCAACAAATCCAGCTCGCTCTAAGGCTATGCGAAAACGATATTCATCCAAGCCTTTTTAGGTTAGACCTGGCTCTATTGATAATTAAAGCCAAGGCCTTAAAGTAGCTCTAAAAATTACTAATCCTAGCGCATAAGTTCATCTGAATAGGCTTCATTTTCACCTATGACGATGAAATAAGTCACCTCTTTGGGACCCAGCTTGGCCTAAGGCCGTGGCTCTGTTTCAAAAGTTAGGTTAAGTTATGCTCGACCCTTTCAAAATAGCCTGGGCCAAGGATCTGACCATACGTTTTCTGGTGGTCACGTCAAAGCTTACACTGATACAGTTAAAGTCAGTAGAGGTAGACGGTCAATCTCCCCAGAAAAGTGGCCTTGATGTTCAAAAAGCCACTTAAGCTACTTTTTTTTAACATCCCCCCTCCATGAGGGAAGAGGATATCTACGGCCTCTGAAACGGAAGGCCTTAGGGTACAATACTAAATGCTTTTACTAAAAATTATTGTTTATGCTGGATGAATTTGTCCAAACAGAGACGGTTTATTGGTCCAAAGCTAGCCAATAAACTTGTCCAGCGATAGGTTAAATCTCCTGCCCAAGGCTGTTTTGACCACACTAAGCC
>JAITQT010000285.1 GCA_031288745.1 Deltaproteobacteria bacterium | reverse complement strand
GGGCGGCGGCTAAGAAGTGGACGGAGCGAACTAATCGAAAAAACGCCCTTACTGGTCTTTTAACCATTAATCTCGTTAAGGTGGTTAACCCGCAACCTCCGTTCCGTTTCGTACTTACTTTCCCTCTTATCAGCTCAAACTCCAAGAGGATGCGAGCGCACAAGGTCGACTCAAGTAGTTCTTTAACCTATATAAAAACTTAACTCTAGCTTACCTTGGTCAACTAAAGCTCTTACCAGCCCCGTTTTTAGGGGAGAGAGTTAACAATCTTTTTTTTCTAGCTAGCGGCGAAACAACTTTAAAAGCTTACTTTCTTTTTAGGCCCGCCTCCAAGAAAGCGGGCCGACGTCACAAGAGGGCGGCTACGTCCCCAAAACTCTTAACAATTGAGCCGGCCAATAGGTTCCAGCCGTCGACTAAGACAAAGAGCATTAATTTAAACGGTAACGAGATCATAACCGGCGGGAGCATCATCATGCCCATAGATAAAAGGACGGAAGCCACCACCATATCGATCACTAAAAAAGGCATGTAGAGAAGAAAACCAATGGTAAAGGCGGTTTTAAGTTCGCTAATGATAAAGGCCGGGATAAGGGAGAGGGTAGGCACGGCGTTTTTATCTTCAGGCTTAGCTTGACCGGCTATATTCATAAAAAGGGCCAGGTCCTTTTCCCTAGTTTGGAGGAACATAAATTCCCTAATAGGAATCAAGGCCCGCTCGAAAGCCTGACGTTGCGTGATTTCGTTAGCCATAAAAGGCTTATAGCTTCGGTTCTCAATATCTCGCCAAACCGGCATCATGATAAAAAAAGTTAGAAATAAGGCGAGGCTAACCACAATCTGATTGGGCGGGGTCTGCTGAGTGCCCATGGCCTGACGTAAAAAGCCAAAGATAACCACAATCCTCACAAAAGAGGTGACCATAATCAAAATAGAGGGGGCCAAGGCTAAAACAGTTAATAAGAACATGACGTTTATGACCGTAGCCACACGGTCAGAATCGTCAGCTCTATCCATTTGAAAGGAAATCGTGGGGATAGGGATCATCGAACCTTCCCCGACCTGGGCCGGGGCCCGGGTAGAAGTTAAGCCCAGAAAAACGGTCAAGGCGGCTAAAACTAGTATCAGCCTAGTTTTAAGAGCCGGCCTAGGGAAAATAACCCTATTAAATGGGTTAGTATTTTTAATTAAAGATCTCACTTATCCTTTTTTACATCTATTTGTAAGAAATCATCGTTAGTTTGGGGGCCCTCAAAGGGTTCCTCATCTAGGGCTAAAGCTGGCTCAGTCAGTTGACCATTATCAGCTAGGCTCTTTCGGGGCGCGGCCAAGGAGCTTTCAAGCTCAAGCTTATCTTTTAGCCCGGCCGGGGCTGCAGCGCTATTAACTTCGGTTTGAAAATCTAAGGGCTCTTCTTCCAAAACCCAGCTAGCCAGGCCCCTTAAACCCTCAGGAGATACACCTACGATAACTAAATGGCCGTCTACCTCCACTGCCGCCAAGTACCTTCGGTTATCAAGAGCCATGGTCCCTCTTAAAGAAAAGGCCCTGGCCCCTTTGGCCCCGGCCCGGCCTCGAGCCAGAGAGCCGATGATTTTAAGGCAAATAATTAAAAGGACTAAAACTAAGATAAAGGCCCCAACAGCCTTAAAGATGCTCTTGGCCGACTCCCCTATGCCCCAAGTTATTAAACTATCGCTAGAGGCGGCCCCCTTATCAGCTGAAGAGTTCATGGTCGTCAGAGTGAGGGGCCCGCGGCTAGATTGACCGGTCTCGCCGTTCGAAATGGGGGGGGGCGGGCTAGAATTTATTGGCCCGGCCGAAGTTGGGGTAGCCTGGCCCTGACTAGGGTTTGGTTGAGAGCCAATATCGACTACGCTCAGAGAGCTTGACTGAGGCGTCTCTTGGGCCTTAAGAATAGAGGGCCAAGAGAGCCCCATAAAGAAGGCCAGCAAAAAGGTCAAAAAAATAGACCTGTCACCTAGGCTAGAAAGTGTTAATTTCTTCATAAAATTCTCTATTAAACCTAATTGGTCAAACAAGGAGAGAAAAAGATTAAAAATTTTATTTCTGTCTTAAATTTATTAAACCTTTTTATGGGCCAAGAAAAAATAAAAAGCCTCCCAGCTTACTCTTCCCAAACCCGAGGGGCAATATCGCTTTCAATGCGCACGGCCTTCTGGCCCCTGGAAGCGCCGATAAAAACTTTAAATTTCGGCACGCCTTCCACGCAAACGTCTAAGGGCTCACGGACGTCGTGGTTGAGCATAATAACGTCGCCCACGGCTAGATTCATCAGCTCTTCGGCAGTAATCATAGTCCGGCCCAACTCGACTTTAAGATTAACCGTAGCCTCCCTAACCCGCTCGATAAAGCGATTAATCCAGGCCGTGTCGACCTCGAGCTGATCGCTTTGAAACCCCGCGTAGAGCTTAGAGCGGATAGGTTCAATGGTCGAGTACGGTAAGCAGATTATAAGCGTGCCCACGGTCTGCTCCAGCTCGACCTCAAATTTTACCACCAAGACCACCTCAGTTGGCGCAACCACAGAAGCGAACTGGGGGTTAGTTTCGCCACGCACGTAACTTAAAGATAAGGGATGGACCGGATTCCAGGCCCGCTCAAGATCTTCTAAGGCCATTTTAATGACTTTTGTCACCAAACGACTTTCAATAGGGGTAAAATCACGGCCCTCGACCTTAATGTAGCCTCGGCCGCTACCGCCGAAAAAACTATCGACTAAGTTAAACACTAGCTTAGTTTCTATAACCATGACCGCATGGCCCCTTAAGGGCTCGGCCTTAAAGATATGAAGAGAGGTGGGCACCGGAAGGGCCCTCATAAATTCACCAAACTTAATCATGTCAATGGAAAAGGCCGAAATATCAATTACTTTCCGTAAAGCCGTGGACATAGTCTGCCGAAAGAACCGAGCGAACCTATCGTTAATAATCTCCAAGGTGGGCATGCGGCCGCGAATAATTCTATCTTGGTTGGTCAGATCGTAGCGAGTAATACCGCTTTCATCCACCGCCTCGTCGGTTTCTGTTTCGACCTCTCCGCCGCCCATGCCCTTAAGGAGGGCGTCGACCTCGTCTTGGGTCAAGATCTTGGCCATAATCTCTCTCTGCGCTCTTATAGAGCGCCCTGGCTCTAGTTTAATTATCTAAATTTTAAATTAATTTTTTTATTTTTTATAAAACCGTATCATTAAAAATTTTATATCAAAAATACATTATTCTTTCTAAAACTAAACTAAATAAAAAGCTTTAAATCAATAAAAGACTTCTGTTAGCCAAAAAGGTCAACTAAAACAGAGAACTCTTAGCTCAAACTCTTAACCCTCTCCATTGGGCTAACTATGTCGGTCACCCTAACCCCGAACTTCTCATTAACCACCACCACTTCGCCCCTAGCCACTAGCTTACCGTTAACGTAGATCTCAAGGGGTTCACCGGCTAGTTTTGATAACTCTATAACCGAGCCCTGCCCTAGTTGAAGCAGATCGTTTATGATCATCCTGGCCCGCCCTAATTCAACTGAAATCTCAAGCGGGATATCAAGGATAAAATCTAAGGGCCTAGCCGCGCCCTCTGGGGGCGGTGGGGGCCCGAAAACTGCTTCCGAAGAGGAGTCGCCGGCCCCTCCCCCAGGAAAGGCCTGGGGCCCAGGGTCGCCCCAATCTTGGGCCAAGCCCGGATCGTCGCTCATCAAACGGTCCAGATCGGACTGGGTGAGATTTGGTTTTTCGTCAGCCATTACGCTTCTCCGCTAACTCAATTTTGGCCCGGACCTCTGGGCCTAAGAGATTACTGGATGATAAACTCTGAATATTTTACCTTCTTAACCTTATTGTTGGTTAAAAATGAATTGCACCGATTTTGAATTTGACTTCTAAGCCTTTCTTTACCGTCAACAGTGGAGATATCTTCGGTTGATTGGCTGGAAAGAAGAATTAAGATGGCGTCTTGAATATCTGGTAGCATCTTGTTAAGTTCATCTTCAGCCGCTTGACTTTCAACCTCCAACCCCAAGGTGACCTTTAAAAACCTTCGGCCAGAGGGCTCGTTTAGGTTAGTGGTAAAGGGCTTTAAGGCTACTGTCCTAGGGCCTTCCACGGCTTCCGCGTTAGTGCCTTCAGCCCCTGGAGCAGCTTCCCCGCCCCCGTGAGCAGGCGCGGCCACTGGCGGCTCCTTACTTTTGGTGGGGGCCACTAAGGGCGGCTCCGGGTTCTCACCAAGCGCTGGCTCAGTGCCTTCAACTAGCTCTTGGGTTGGGGCGGGGGGTTTAGATAAAAACTTTAAGGCCGCAAAGGCCCCGACCCCACCGACGACCATAGCCACGACGACTAAGAGGATTAACTTTAATTTCCCGCCGCTTTTGGCGCTTTCTTTCCCAGCGAGCGCAGCCTCCTGCGACTTGGGGGCCTCTTCGGGCTCTGGAGCCTTTTTAAGGTCCTTAGCTTTTTTTTCGGCCATAACTAGCCTTCCTTTCTATGTAACCGTTCACCTTGTCTTTTTTCCCCATATTGCGGCTGGTAGCGACTTTCGAGTTGTAATTAAGTTTTAGCATACCCTTAAGAGCTTAACAATAGTTCTTTTGAGGTTTCTACTTAGCTCGGTGCTCCAACCATATATTTTGACTTGGATTAATGTTAAAATTACTAAGCTCCTATAGTGGGCTACATTGTTGCGGTATGTGTCTTCCCTTTCAATAGGCTTGGCCCCGCAACGTTCTCTCTTGTGAACGGGCCCTTAAACATTCACATTAGTGAACAGACACCTTTCTCTAAGTCTCTATATCAACTCTATCCAAGATCTACCTAAAGTCTCTAAAAAAAACTACCTAAGTTATAATTTAACTCTGTAGCGCCTAAAAAGGCTTTAGCCAGTAGGCTTTTCCATCAGACCGTTAAGTCCAAGAACTTTTGGTCGGCTTATAAATTACTATTTCGATTCGGCTATTTTCCCGGCCCTGGCCGGCCTCTTGAGTAAGAGGAAGAGAGCCCCCGTGGGCCCCTAGTCGCATCCGGTTTAAGTCAAGACCAAAGCCGGCCAAGGCCTCTAAGATAACCTTAGAGCGATTAGCGCTGAGCCTATAGCCGGCCATAGTTTTTCCGCCCTCTAAATCGCTTAAGGGATCAGTGTAACCCTCCACGCTAATAGGCAGCGAAATGGCCTGCAAGACTTGAGATAGCCTATCGAGTAAAAGTAAGTTTTCCTCTCTTAAAATATAAGAGCCCTCGGGAAAGAGGATCGACTTATCCCAGCGAACCACTAGGCCCCGCTCGTCTTTAAAGATATTAACCGACTCTTTTATTTCGCGCTCAAGGCGCTGATAGTCGGGCAGATCTTCTGGATCTAGTCGAAACAGGGCGGCCAAAAGCTGCTCTTGATCTAAGCTTACGTCGGGCGGTAAGCTCTCTTGATTTTCTAGTAAGTTAATTAAAGGTGCCACCAGAGTTGGGTTAGAAAAGCCCAAGACCCCTGTCCCTCTCGGCGGAGGCCGAAATTCTGAAATTTGTTGACTATCGTCTTCTATTACAGCCAAACTCTTAGGCTCTAAAGAAGTTATGGAAATTATCATCACGAAAAAGGTTAAGAGCAAGGTGACCATATCGGAAAAGGTGATCATCCAACTGGCTGGGTCAAGCTCACTTTTAAGAGGAGTTCTTTTTAATCTCGTCAATAGATCTCCTCCTCGCCTCCGGGCTTAACCGGTAACTGGAACTCGAAGCCTTGGTAGTCGTAGCTGCGATCTAGCTCTCCTAAACCCCTTAAGGCCCCGGCCCTTGTGGAATCAAAATCTAAAACGAGATTAACCCGATTGTTTTTAGCCCTATTGACCGGAGAATTGTTAGCCACCATCGGCTCTCGCCCCCCATAGCCAAAGGCCGTTAACCTAGAAGGCTCTAAACCCTCAGAGGCTAAAAATTCAACCACAGCCAAGGCCCTATCCATGGATAGATCCCAGTTGTCAGCCACGCCCTCAACCGTGGGTGGTTGATTGTCAGTATGACCTTCCACGGCAATAGGGGTTGAACTATCGCGCATGATGGAGGCAAACGACGATAAAATCATCTGGGCCTTATCGCTTAATATACTACTTCCTCGTTGGAAAACTAAAGCCGCCGATAAGGTCACTATCCTCTGACCTCTCTTATGGACTATCCTAGCCTCCCCGTCGAGGGTCTGGGGGGCTAATAAGGCTCTAACCCTAGCCATCTCGCGATCGGATATGGTTACCGCAACCGAGGGATCGCCGATAGAGGCAAGATTAGTATCAAGCCCAGAGGGCGAGCCAATGGCTGCGTGACCACCGGAAAATAAACCAAAGCTATCGTAGACGCTTTCTATGACTTTATTGTACTTAGTCTCATCAAAATTAGCCTTAGCGCTAATCATGATAAAAAAAGTTAGAAGAATAAGAACCAAAGAAGTAAAGAGCGTCATAGTAGTGTCTGGCGCTTTAGTTGCCTCGGGAGGGCTTTTTTTCCTCTCTTTATCTATATTATCCTCAGTCCACACTATAATCACCTAAAAGCCGAGATGCGGGCTGACGGGGGAATAAAGGCGTGGAGTTTTTGCTCAATAATGCGGGGATTATCGCCGCGGCACAGGGCCATAATACCCTGCACTATGAGTTCTTTAACCATAGTCTCGCTCTGCGATCTAGCCCTGAGCTTTCCAGCAATGGGAATAAAGACCACGTTGGCTAAGATGGCCCCATAAAAGGTAGTCACCAAGGCCACGCTCATCGCCGGACCAATAGCTGAAGGGTCGTCCATTTGCTGGAGCATGGAAATAAGGCCGATAAGGGTACCTAACATGCCAAAGGCAGGGGAAAAGGTCCCCATGGCCTGAAATATATCAGCCCCCAAGCGGTGCCTTGACTCCTGAAAGGCTATCTCAGTATCTAAGATATCGACTATAGCCTGGGGTTCGAGGCCGTCAACCGTAAGTTGCAAGCCTTTTTGGAGAAAGATATCGTGGATATCGGCTATATCGTTTTCAAGAGATAAGAGCCCCTCTTTGCGGGCCTTAGCTGAAAAGGTAATAAATGAGCTAATAATATCGTTAACGGTAACGGCTCTGGTGATGAAGGCGTTTTTGAGTATAGAAAGAGTATTGAGGCAATCACGCAGGGGATAATTAATCATCGTTGCGCAAGCCGTGCCGCCCACAACGATCAATAACGAGGGAAGGTCTACGAAAGCCGAGACGCCCACGCCCATATTAATTGAAATAATCAAAAGTCCAATGGACGAAAAAATACCTATAACTGTCGCGACATCCATGGGTCCACCCAGCGGGAACTCAAACTGAGACGACCGCGATTAACCAAGGGCCAGTCTCCAAATAATCCCATGAAAATCAATAGCAATTTATATGCCTAAAAATATCATTTTTAAAAATTTATTGACTTTAACGGTCCGCCGCCAAAGCGTCTAAATATAGCCAGCTAAAAAATAAAACGAAATATCTAAAGATATGGCTAACCTGACGGGTACGCAAGGCCCTAAACAGCCTAAAACAAGGCTGGCAATATGCCTTTATATTATCACGTATTACTTTTAATTTCAACTTATAGCTTATTGTAAAAGTAACTTTTTAGGGCTTAACGATGATAATTTATGTGCCTCAAGGTCAGTTTGCCCTGAGCTTAAATTAATACCGGATAGGTGGTCAAATAGAGCTAAATAAGCTATACTAAAAGAGTAACCGTTTTCCAAGTCTTTTTTTCCCCACGCTGCGGCTAGTAGCGACTTTCGAGTTGTAATTAAGTTTTAGCATACCCTTAAGATCTTAACATTGATCGAAGCGCAAAAACCTCTTAAAAGCACAATAGTCTAAAAAATTAACTAGTGATAAGACTATGTTACAAATTGAAAGACTGATAAAGGGGACTTTTTGCGCTTCGATCAACATTAGTTCTTTTGAGGTTTCTACTTAGCTCTCTGCTCCAA
>JAITQT010000229.1 GCA_031288745.1 Deltaproteobacteria bacterium | reverse complement strand
TTTAGACCGGGAGTTTGGAAAAAGACGCTAATTTAAGCGCTTAAGGACATAGGTCAAAATCTGGATATATATTAGTATATATTTTAGCTCTTGTCAATAAGAAAAAAAATTTTGTCATCCAGTTGGCGCATATCGAATAAGCAATAACCACAAGACTTTTTTTCATATACTCTAAAACAATTTCTAAGTCTAAGACCGAGCTGATATAAGAATTTTTTTTTTAATGGTCTAAGAAATCAGGTTAGGTATATAATTTTGTCTACGAAGATATTTAGCCTAGTTTAAACAAGGCGTCTTAGCCTTGAGGCAGCCAGTTTAATTTTAGTTTATAGGCTCAAAATATAAGTTCAGAAATTTTTAAAAGCCTTAGAGATATTTTGACTAATTATCTATTTTATAAGCCCAAGGCTAGACTCTTAAAAGGGTAAAACGCTATTAGTTAACCTTAAAGGCTTACTGGGTTGGCCCTGGGCCAGGGTCTTTTAGGCCCTGGAAAAGGCTCTGTGCCAAAGTTGGATATATATTAGTATATATTTTAGCTCTTGTCAATAAGAAAAAAAAATTTGTTCTCCAGTTGATACATGTCGAATAAGCAGTAATGACAAGGTTTTTTTCCATGTACTCTAAAACAATTACTAAGTCTAAGACCGACCTGAAATAAAAAAAAATTTTTATATCGTCTAAGAAATCGGGTTAAGTATATAATTTAGTTTACGAAGATAGCCAAGCTAGGTTAAGCCATAGCTCTTAACCTTGAGGAGGCGCGTTTGCTTTTAGTTTTCTTCTCAAGGCCGAAAATCAGATGATTGTGAAGCCTTGGAGCTACTTAAGACCAATTGATAATTTTTTTAAGGGCTCTCTTTGGCTCTTTAGCTTAACTGTCGAGCTTTCGGCGTTATTTAAGAGAGGCTATTGAGCTTAATTTTTGCTTACAGCATCTCAATCTTAGTCTCGGCTAGCTTACCCTTGTCTCGGTGGTGGCTAACAATATATAAGCGGCTCAGTAAGTCATTTTTAGGAGAAAATAGCATATTTTTTTGTACATGTCAATAAGAAAAAAAATTTTACGCTTCACTTTTAACATGACGAATAAGCAGTAACGACTAGGATTATTTTCATCTAGCCTAAAGAAATTACTAAGGCTTAGGCTGTTATAAATAGAAAAATTTTTGCATTATAAAATAAGAGGTCGGGTTGATTTTACAACTTTAAAGCTATGAGCTTTGAGATATACTATCCGACCGTTCTTATCATTGACTTGAAAGTATATATTTAAGTTTTAAACTTTTAAGTTTAGGTCTAACGCAAATGTCAAGTTTAGCTTTAGGTGAGTTCAGGGCTTAAGGCTTAGATAAAGGGTCTTAGACTAGGGGAGGAGGGCTAGTTGGTTTTTGGGAGATTTTATTTAAATTTTAAGCGCCGCTCTGGCTTAGCTCTGGTTTTAAGGCTATTTGAGATTAAGGCGCAAAGTTTTCTGGAGATAGTTGTGCCGATTGTGCTATAGTTATATTGATGCCTCTCTCTTTCAAGATAGCGGTTGAACTAAGATTTTGGAAGATTTGGCCATCTTTGGGGGCTTTTAGGCTTAAAAGCCCCTTCAGTAATAGTATCTTTAAATAGTATCTTTGGCCCGGTAAGGTGGTTAGTTTTTAGGCCTGTTTTTTTAGGGGGTATTTATGGTTAGCGATCTATTAGAGGAGTTTATCTTTGACGCTAGGGACCATTTGGCCACGGCGCAGACGCAGCTTTTGGATTTAGAGAGAGAACCTGACTCCCTTGATAACCTAAATGCTTTGTTGGGGACTCTCCATACCGTTAAGGGCAATAGCGGTTTTGTCAGCCTTAAAAACCTCTACGGAGTCCTTCACTCAGCTGAAAACCTCCTTCAAAGCGTGCGCGATACGGCTAGAAGTTGCCCGAGTAATATCGTTAACCAGCTCTTTCAGGTCTTAGACTCGGTGGAAGCTATTTTGAGGCGCTTAGAAGATGGCGAAGACGACGAGGTGGAGTGGCTGCCGAGCTTGATAGAGGCCATAAATGAAGCCGAAAGCTCATTAAATGAGCCTTCGGCCTTAGAAGGCCTAGAGGAGCCTCTGGTAAGTCAAGAGATTGAGCCTTTGGGGGCTTCCCCCGCCCTTGATAGTCAGACTAAACCAATTGATAATAGCGCCCTTCAAGGTAGTGGCCTCCAAAATGCCCTTGTATCTCCAGAGATAGAGCCTTATACGGTTATAAATCTTAATGACGGAGAGATTCAGCGCCTTAGCGCGCTTGAATCTATCTCTCAACAAGGGGCCGGATCCTTAGACTTAAAAGGGCTAATATTAAATCTCAGCCAGCTAACTAGTTTTACGGCCCAAGAGATGAGATCGTTAAAAAAGATCTCTTTGGCCTTGGGCCCTAAATTAGCCTTAGTCTTAAATAGTGATTATAAAAGAGATTTTCAAAGGCTATTAACCATTTGGGAGCTAGAGCCTTCTCCGCCCCTCTTTGAAGATAGTGAGGGGGCCTTGAGCGCCTTAAAGCAAAATTAAGCTTAAAATATTTTTTCCCCAAATGGCCTTTGGTAGCCCTTTGGAGCATTTTAAGCTATAGGTTTAAATCGCTAATTTTTTTGGAGGCTTTTTTGGCTTCTAATCCCATTAACCTTATAAAAGGCCCTGCGCGATATGCCTTTAAATCCCTCTTTGCCCCACGTGGCCGTGGTCGGCTGCGGCTATTGGGGCGTTAATTTGGTCCGTAATTTTTACGAGCTTGGGGCCCTTAAGGCCGTCTGCGACTCTAATCCTCAAACTTTACTTAAAATAGAGCAAAGCTACCCAGGAGTTGAAACCTACTCGTCTTTAAGCGAGCTTTTGGCCCAAGATGGTCTTGAGGCCGTGGCCCTAGCCACTCCAGCCCCACTTCACGCTGCCGAGGCCTTGGAGGTCTTAAAGGCCGGTCTCCACCTGATGGTCGAAAAGCCCTTGACCTTAGATATTTCTTCGGCGATGGAGGCCAGTGAGTTAGCAGAGAGCAAAAATTTAATACTCATGGTTGATCACCTCCTAAATCGTCATCCGGCGGTGGTTAAAATTAAAGAGATGGTTTCTGAAGGGCGCTTGGGGAAAATTTGTCATATCTACTCCCGAAGGTTAAATTTAGGAAAACTTAGGACCGAAGAAAACGTTATTTGGTCCTTTGCCCCCCATGATGTGGCTTTGATAACTTCTATTTTGGGCCTTAAGCCTCTTTTTGTTCGGGCCTTTGGCGGTTCATATTTAACCCAAGGCTTAGAAGACATAGGCGAACTTGATTTACGCTTTCAAGGAGGAGTTACCGGCCACATCGCGGTTAGCTGGCTAAACCCTTTTAAAGAGCAAAAGTTAACCGTCGTAGGTTTAGAGGGGGCTTTGGTCTTTGAAGACTCGGCCCCTTGGCCCCAAAAGTTAATTTATTACCCTCACTCATTTAAATGGAGCGGTCTTAACGTAACTCCCGTTAAGGCTGAGGCTAAGGCCATCGAACTTACTCCCTTAGAGCCTTTAAAAGAGCAATGTCATTTATTTTTATCCTCCGTTCTTTCCGGCCAAAGTCCACCCGATAGCCACAGCCAGGAGGGCCTAACGGTTCTTAAGATTTTGATGGCCGCCGAGCGTTCTTTAAAGAGCGGTCAGGAAGAAAAGATAGAAACCATCAACGAGACTAAGGATTATTTCGCTCACCCTACGGCCATAATCGATCCGGGGGTCACCATTGGCCGTGGCGTAAAGATCTGGCATTTTTCTCATATCTTAAGCGGCTCCAACTTGGGCCCTGATTCTAACCTAGGCCAAAATGTGGTGGTTGGACCTAAGGTTAAGATAGGGCGCGGTTGTAAGATTCAAAATAATGTAAGCTTATATGAGGGCGTGGAGCTAGAAGACGAGGTCTTTTGCGGGCCTAGTATGGTTTTTACTAACGTTAATAACCCCAGGGCCTTTATTGGCCGTATGGGCGAAAAGCGTTCGACTTTAGTTGGCCGCGGGGCCACCATTGGGGCTAATGCAACGGTAGTCTGCGGTCATAATGTGGGAAAATACGCTTTTATTGGGGCCGGGGCCACTCTTACAACCAATGCGCCCGATCACGCTTTAATGGTGGGCGTTCCGGCCAAAAGGGTCGGCTGGGTCTGCCGCTGCGCAGTAAAACTTGATAGCGATCTTAAGTGCCCGGCCTGCTTTTTAACTTACCGTCAAGGCCCCTCGGGCCTCGAATTAATTGAGAGCGACTAAGTTGATTAAGAGCGAGAGCTAAGTTTTTTGGTCCTCTCTCGCACTTTTTTTAACCTTAGGCCCGCTTATTTTTTTTTTGATTGACTAGCTAAAAGTTATTGATTTTATTAATAGCTATCTTTAATATATAGAGAGGGGTGAGCTTGAGCCCATGGGTTTACAATTTATCGATCTAAAAAAGCAATTCGAGGTTTTAGAAGAGCGCTTGCGGCCTGATATTCTTAGCGCCGCCGGGGCGGCTCAGTATATTAACGGCCCTCAGACGCGTAAGTTAGAAGAGGCCTTGGCTGGCTATGTCGGGGTTAAACACTGCTTGGGCTGCGCTAACGGCACCGACGCCCTAACTTTAGCCCTACTGGCCTGGGGCGTTGGCCCGGGTGAGGCTGTATTTTGTCCGACCTTCACCTTTATCGCTACGGCCGAGGTGGTCTCTTTGCGGGGGGCCGAGCCGGTTTTCGTTGATATTGATCCAAAAACTTACAATATTGATCCCGAAAGCTTAGAAAGAGAGATTATTAGAGTTAAAAAGGAAGGTCGGCTTAAGCCTAAGGGCGTTATTCCGGTCGATCTCTTTGGTTTACCTTACGATTCCCCCAAGATTTCTCAAATCGCGGCCCGTTACGATCTCTTCGTCTTAGAAGACGCGGCCCAGGGCTTTGGGGGCGCGATTAATGGTCAAAAGGCTGGCTCTTTTAGTCAAGTAGGGACCACCAGCTTTTTTCCGGCCAAGCCCTTAGGCTGTTACGGAGACGGCGGGGCCGTGTTTACTAACGACGACGATCTAGCCGAGATCTTTCGCTCTCTAAAAATTCATGGTGCCGGCTCTCATCGCTACGAGCACGTTCGCATTGGTTTAAATTCTCGCCTAGATACTATCCAGGCGGCTATATTATTAGTTAAACTCTCAGCCTTCCCAGGTGAGCTGGAAAAGCGCCTCGAAGTTGCCCGGCGCTACGATAGTCTACTAAAAGGGGAGGTAGAAACCCCATTTATTCCTGATAATTATTTAAGCTCTTACGCCCAGTACACCATAAGAGTACCGGAGGTCAAAAGAGAGGGCCTAATAGAGGCCCTTAAGGAAAAAGGGATCCCGCTCATGGTTTATTATCCCAAATGCCTCCACCTCCAGCCGGTCTTTTTACCCTTAGGGGGGCGTGAGGGGCAATTGCCGCATGCGGAAAAGGCCTCTAAAGAGGTCTTAAGCCTTCCGATGCACCCCTATCTTAGTTTAAGCGATCAACAATTTATCACTCAAAGTTTTATTGAGGCCATAAGTCGGCTTTAAACCTGTCTAAGGTTCTAAATTTTTGACTATTAACCCTCTATCTTTCGCCTCCCTTAGCTTCGGGAACGGGTAAGAAAAATGACCAATATCAATTATGAAGAAAATTTTCTCACTTTATTAAAAGATCGTAAGGCCGTTATCTCTGTAGTCGGCTTGGGCTACGTGGGGCTACCCTTGGCTCTCTCGTTTGCCGAGGCAGGTTTTCAGGTTTTGGGATTAGATGTGGACGAAGATAAAGTAAGTAAAATAGCCCGTAGGGAGAGCTATATTGGGCACATTACTTCTGAGAGGCTGCGCCGCTCATCGGGCTTATTTTCGGCCACTTCCGACTTTAATCTAGTCTCGACAGCCGACGCCATTATTATTTGCGTGCCCACACCGTTGACGGAGAACCGCGAGCCGGATTTAAGTTTCGTTGAGGGCACTCTTTACTCTTTACTTCCTCAATTTAGGGCTGGGCAGTTATTATCCATGGAGAGCACTACCTACCCCGGTACTACTCAAGAGGTCTTAAGACCACCTATAGAAAAAAAGGGCCTTGAAATCGGCCGTGACTTTTTTTTGGTCTATTCACCTGAGCGCGAAGATCCAGCTAACCCTGATTTTAATACCCAGACCATCCCTAAAGTCATAGGCGGGGCCACGGAGAGCTGCGCTAGGGTGGGTTTGGCTCTCTATGGCCAAGTAGTAGATAAGATGGTGCCGGTAAGTTCGACTCAAGCAGCAGAGCTGACCAAACTTTTAGAAAATATCTATCGAGCGGTTAATATTGGTCTGGTTAACGAGCTAAAACTAGTGGCTGAGGCTATGGGCCTAGATATCCACGAGGTTATAAACGCTGCGGCTACTAAGCCCTTTGGCTTTACTCCCTTTTATCCAGGGCCTGGCATTGGCGGGCACTGTATTCCCATCGATCCCTTTTATCTCACTTGGAAGGCCAGAGCCTTTGGTCTTCACACCCGTTTTATAGAGCTAGCTGGAGAAATTAACGCTAAAATGCCCGAGCATGTGGTCCAAAAGCTAGCTAAAGCTTTAAATAAAGAGTCGAAGCCCCTTAAAAATTCAAAGATATTATTATTAGGCATGGCCTATAAGAAAAACGTCGAAGATATGCGTGAGAGCCCTTCGTTAGAGGTCTTAAAGCTCTTATTGGAGGGCGGGGCCCAAGTTGATTATAGCGACCCGCACGTGCCTATCCTCCCTAGGACCAGGAAAGGCTCTTTCGAGCTAAAAAGCGTGCCCTTAACTGAAGAGAACTTAGCCCTCTACGACGCAGTGGTGCTATTAACCGACCATAGGGCCTTTGACAAGGGTTTTATTAAAAAGCATAGCCGCCTAGTGGTAGATACTCGCGGGGCCATCCCCGCCGGGCCCACGGTGATTAAGGCCTAAGGCTAAAGGCTAAAGGCTAGCCTTAGAAGGCACCGGGCTTTAAAATCGTAAGTTT
>JAITQT010000221.1 GCA_031288745.1 Deltaproteobacteria bacterium | reverse complement strand
TTTAGACCTAATAGAGCACCTTTTAAATCTCTCTATCAAGCTCTGGTAAGAGTTCACAAGGTCTCGTTAAGACCGTGTCTTCCACTTCCCGCTCAACTGAAAATAAGGCTTAATATTGGCTAATAGTTGACATTTTTCTCGCAAATTGAAAAATCCATTAAAGCCATCCTTACAGAGAATAGAAGGCGCGGCTAAGATCTCAAAGCGCCTTAGGCCTCCTTGAAGGGCTGGTGAACAGTTACATAAAACGTAACCGTTCACCAAGTCTTTTTTCCTCACGTTGCAGCTGGTAGTGACTATCGAACGGACACTGTGAACGGGTACCATAAAACTTTGTGAACAGCCCAAAAAAATCTACGAGAGATTACTCAACTCTTGCTGGGCCACATTCTTCCAAAGCGGGTCGGGCGATTGCAGTATCATTTCTAAGACCGACTTATATTTATCCTCTTGGCCCATTCTTCGATAGGCCCCAGCAATGGCGTAGAGCGATTCCCCGCTCACGTCAGGGGGCCTATTTTCCAAGGCCAAGTCGAAATTTTTTTGGGCGTCTTGGCTCCGGCCCAGCTCTTGATAAACTTGGGCCACTTGACTGTATTTGGCGAAGCGCTCGCTCAAATTGCCCTTACCCTGACCCTCTCTCCTTAGATACTCCTCCATGGCTCCGGCCCAATCCTCAACCCGGCCTTCGTCGAGATAAAGCTGGAGCAAAAGATCTTGCACAGCTTTAGTATCATCAAGACCGGGGCTAGCCACCACCCCTTTTTCTAAAGTGGCCAAAGCTTGGGCAGGACGGTTGGCGCTAAGTTCAAGTCTAGTTTGAGCGAGAAAGCTATCGGCAAATTTAGGGTGAGTAGGGTATTTGGTTCTAAATAATTCGTAAAGGCCAGCCGCGTCGTTGATGCGTCCCATTTTAGCGGCCAAATCCACTTGATCGAGCAAAACGTCAGGCTCTTGTGGACTATCGGGGAAATTATTTCTAAAGGAGGTTAAATCGTCAAAGGCCGCATTATTTAAGCCTAATTCAGACTCAAAGGCGGCTAATTCCAAAGTTACTTGAGCCCTATCAGATCTATCTAGGTATTTATTAAGGTAATCGCGAAAGTGGTTAAGGGCCTGCGGGTATTGGTTTTCGCGCATTTCCCTTCTAGCTAAAAGTAAGGTTAGCTCGGCGGCTCGACTATCTTGAGGAAATAGGGCTAAAAAGTCGTTCCAAGCCTTAAGCCCTTGGGTGGGCCTGTTTAGCGCGAAATAATCCTTAGCCTGCTCTAAGAGTAAATCCGGCTTCCTAGGATCGTTTGGATAGAGCTGATGAAATCGGTTTAGAGATTCGAAGGCTTGGTTGGGTTGATTAAGCTTAAGTAAATCTCTATATTCTATAACGTAGCTTTCAATAGTCAAGGGATCGGTCGGGTATTTGTTTCTTAATTTATCGAGCACCGTTTGAGCTGAATTAATATTATCTAGTTCTAAAAGTTTTCGATATTGATCTATATAGGTGGCTGGGGCCCCTGGATCGTCTGGATATTCGCTCTGAAAGTAACTAAGAGTGTCTAAGCAGTCTTGGGTCCGGCCTAGGCCATAGAGTTCGGAGGCCCTATTGAGAATAAGGTTTCTAGAGATTATGTCGTTGGGGTATAAAAGCCGGTAAAGTTCTTCGTAGCGAAAGGCGTCCTCTAAGCGCCCTAGCGTTCTGGCTTCTTGGGCCGTATCCAAGATAGTAGTAGGGGCCAGGGGATGGTCAGGGTATTGGATGCGAAAATTAGAAAGAGTGTCCCAACTTTTGTTTATTCGTCCCAGCCTTCTTTCCATTTTGGCTTGAGTTAGCATATATTCCGGGCTTAGCTCGTCGTCGGGATATTGGGAGCGGTATAAATCCATAAAGGACGAGGCTTGATCGTAGCGACGGTGAGCAACTAAGATGGAAATCGCGTCCATTAAAGCGGCTTGGCTTATCTCAGTTAAGGGTAAGATCAGCGGATCGTTTCTAAAATTAATTAAATCGTCAATATCGCCATTAGCGCTTACTTTAGCTAGCGTCTTTCCAGTTTCAGCAGCTTTTTCCTTAACCCAGGCCTCTTGGGCTGGGAACTCGGCTAAGGTGGCCTTAAGCTGCTTAAAGGCTTCCATGGGCTTTAAGGCTTGTAAGGCAGACTCCACCACTTGTTTTTGATCGTTTAGTCTTCTTTCCGGCGATTGCTCTTCTATTTTTTTCCAGACCTCCAAGGCCTTTTCGCTTTGCCCTAATTTTTCGTAGGATTGGGCTAAAAAACGTTGAAAACGGAGCATATCGGGCCCTTCGAGGAAAGAGCTGTTATCATGAGAGAGCCTCTCTATCTCTTGGTAGTGGCCTAGGTTAAAAGATTGTTGGGCCTGGTTGACCACGGCTCGGCTCAGGATAGGTTTGGCCTCGTCTAAAAGGACGCCTTTAGGGTATTTGACCACCAGCTCTTTTAGCCACTTAACCGCTTGTTGGTTTTCTCCATCGGCGGCTTGGGCCTGGCCTAGCTTAAGGTAGGCTAACTGCAAGAGGGGCGAATCGGAGGCTTGGGAGATAATTTTTTCATACATTTTTACAGTGGCTTGACGGGCCCCCCACTCCAAAGCGTTAAAGACTTGATCAGGGGAAAAGAAAGAGCTTAAGGCCCCCATATCGGCTAGTCTAATTTCACTAACTAGGCCTCCGTCTTTATCGGGAAAGCGATCTTTAGCGTAATTAAAGTAACTTATGGCCTGCGGCTGGCGGCCCAAGGTTTGGAGGGCGTTGCCGATTCGGGCCAGCATAACGTCGGCTTTGGGGTGATCAGAAATCAAATTTAAGGCGTGTTCTAAAAAAAGCACCGTTAAGTCAGGGCGGTTTAGGTAGGAGTAACCGTCGCCTAAGGCATAAAGCATATCTGGATATAATAGGTATAGTTCTGGCTCTTCGTCAAGCGCGTCTCGTAGTTTTTCCACGGCTTGACTAAAGAGCGAATCTTGGTAATCGGCCATGGCCGAGCGGGCCAAGGCCAAAAGACCGAAGACGTCGGAGGTCCCTTTTTCTAAAAGGGGGGTTAGAGTCTTACGGGCCTCGTCGTTAAGGCCCATGGCTAGCTGCATGTCGGCCGCTTTTAACAGGGCCGCAGGGGCGAAGGGGCTCTGGGGGTATTCGTCGGCGCAGACCTTGTAGAACCCTCCAGCCTCGGGTCGGTAGCCCATCTTTTCGTTGGCTAGGGCTATCATAAATGAGGCCCTGGGGGCGTCTATACTATCAGGAAAGGCCGTCTTAGCCTCTTTCCAAGCGTCGGTAGCGGCTAAAAAGTTATCCGGTAGGCCAGAGGCGTAATAGGCGTCGCCTAGAAGAAACCAAGCTGGATCAGCGTTGAGGTGATCTGGGTATTGCTCCTTAAAGCGCTTTAGTTTATCTAAGCCCTCTTCCACGCGGCCTTTAGCCAAGTCCTTAAGGCCCGTTTTTACTAGTTGATCGCCTGGACCTTGTCTGGGGTTATCGACTAAAAGGAGGGATAAATCGGAAGCTACCTTAGGTAGCTCGGGAGGAGTTAAGAGGTTTTCCCTTTTGATTTTTTCTATAGCCGCTAGGCCGCCGCCACTCTTATCGTTATTATCAGCTTCTTCGCTATCAAGGGGTTCGAGGTTTTTAAAGTCCACGATACAGCTAAAACGGTCGCGGCTTAAAAAGTGTCTGACCTCGAATTTGTGGGTGTCGAGAATAACTTTAGCTTCCAGCCTATTGTCAACTTGGGAGACGCTAACCGATCGCACCAAGTCGTCTGAGGGGCCAGTTTTAACGCCGCCACTAGAAATTCTACCAAAATCTAGGGAAAAGGCGTCAGCGTCGTCGCGCCTTAAAACCACGTCGTCGATGGGTTCTTGGAAAGTAAAGACAAGGCGAGAGTACTCGTCCATGCTGCCTAGGGCCACGTCTTTTAATTGGTTGGCCTCAAGAGAGCTAGAAAAGAAGAATAAAACTAAAAAAAGACTATAAAGCAACACTATGGTCGCCGCCAGCTGGTCGACTGGCCCAAAGGGGCCTCTAGGGCTTAAAACCGGTGTGGTCTTATATTTTAGGGTAAATGCGAGCAACTTAAAGGCCTCCGGTCGAAAAAAGGTCTCTAATCTATTATCGGCCGAATTTATTATTAGATTAATTTTTAAAGTTTTAGGCGATGAGATTACCCTTTTTAGAAAAATAATAGTAACCATTTAGGGGGGTAAAAATTGACTTGAATATCAAACGCATTGTTTTTCAGACTAAGCATCACACCACTAGATCTTGTAGAACCCTCATTTAAAATCCTAAGAACTAGCGAAAAATACGTCAAACTTAAAAGGAACCTTTAAGGCAATTCTTGAGTCTGTATGGTTGCGGCCGACCTAGAAGACTTAATTAGTCTTTTGAATAAGGTGGCGACTTATTTGTATTTCCGGATTTTTTTTACTCAGTAACACTTATGTGGTTTAAATTTAAGGGTCCATCCCTCTTAGCGCGAGCCAAGCTCAAGCATGCCATCTATATCTATATTTAGAAGTAAAGTACTGGCGAATAATTCCTTTAGTTGTGGACATTGGTTCCTTAGCGCCAATAAAATTAGCGGGGCCTCCAACCCTAAAGCCCCTCAAAGCTATGGACGCCGCCAAAATAAACATATAGTCTCTAGCCCATTACTTAGCTTTAGCTGGCGATACTAGATTAAATTTACAGCTAAAATTAGCCGCGGCTTTGGCTATTTCAAAAGCGTTGGACGATAATTTCGCTAACAAAGGCGTTGACCTTAAATCCGAGGAAAGCTATACCAGCGAACGAAATGATTTTCCAATTTTGGTCGTTTGGCTTTAGTTAGGCAGCCAGGCACCATGACCAATGTTTTCGTTCTTGGGTATAATAAAAAAAATCTCTCTATCGCTATAAGCCTTATTTTAGAAAAATAGACTCTAATAATGGCCAGAAAGCCACAGTAATCAATGACTACAACTTAAAATTTTGTCAACTGCTAAGACTTATTTAAACCTAGCCGTTTAATGCTATAACAGAATAATTAAGTTTTTACCCTAAATAATTCAACCATAAGACGCTCGGCAAATCTGAGACGACCCTTAGAGAGCTTAAAGAAAAGCGAAGTTCGAACTCTGGCCCAAAGGTATTAGAGGATATGAAAAACTTGTTCGACTCTGATAAGTCAGAAACTTTGCGGTCCTGGAAGTTGGTCCGGCCGTACGGGAGAGGCATGAGATACGGCGTAGATAATGAGGTTGTCGCTGGAGGAGACCCATGTTGAGTAAAAAATTATTATAATTGTTGCGGCGTTAGTTTGGCCTTAAATTTTACCGAAAGATATGGGGGACTATAAAGCAGTCAGCCTCAACCTATCATGGCTGTAACTGAGGATAGCTTGCAACCATATTTTTTTGGTAAAAGGTTATTACCTAGCATATTTTGCTAAATTTAGCATCCGAATACAGTAGTAGTTTTATTTTTAAATTGTTCAGTTTTAATATAAATTTTATCATCCCAAGATTTATTTTTATTTCTATCGAAAACTACCAACCAACCTTCTTTTTCATCAGCATTATCAAGGTAGCTAGCCAGCTGAGATAGGCTATTTTCATTATAAGAATATTCAAGTTTAACTTCGATTAAATATTCTCTCCCTTTATATCGGATTGAAATATCCACGGCCCCGCAACCTTCAGCATATTGTCTGTCAATAATAGCCCCGCCATTAACAATTTTTTGTAAATAAGCTAAAAGCATAAAAGAAATAAGTTGCTTCGTCAAACTTATTGGCCGCGAAATCAGACTTAAAAAATGGATATGAACGTGAATCATGTCTCCAAAATTTTTGAAAATCAGTCAAGAGTTCTGTCATTAAAATTTTATGACCATTACTCCATTTAAATTTAGAAATATCTTCATTTAATTGAAATTGTATTTGATCGGTTATAACCCTTGACATTACCTCTCTATAGATTTTATTCATAGGCCTTAAGGTCCCATTATCTTCTTTAACCACTAAGCCAAGATCTAGGCAATATTGTCTGTCGTCGCTATTGATAGGAACTAAGCTTTTAGTGCCGGCAAAAACTGCGTCCATAACTTTTGCGACCCTAGGTTCTGTCAGGCGATCTAGAAGCGAGTCGATATGAGTGTCTCTCCGCTTGATGATTATTTCCGCCGCTTGTTCGATATGCTCGCCGGTGATAGTTACGGAGAAGTCGTTCTTTAATTCGTCGACTATGACGGTATCAGCCAGAGCGTTGACCAGCCAGGGTTGACCCTCGGACCAAGACCAAGCATTGTTGATGGCCTTATCCTCAAAAATTTGTCCCGTAGCTTGAGTGTGTTGACGGTACAAGGCCTCGATCTCATCGCGGCTAAAATTAGCTAAGGTAAAAACTTTCTTTTTAATGTTAAAAGGGCTGGCCAAGTGTTCCCCAATAGATTGAGGGTGTTTTGAGGCAATATAATCACGGATATCACGCATGCCTACTAAGGCTAACGATCTGGGAAATTTGTTTTTGCCCGGTTGGTAACGATAGTTATAACCATCTCTGATTTGGGCCAAAAAGGTTAAAAGAGCTGGCCCGGTCAATAAGTCAGCCTCGTCAAAAAAAACGACTAAATCTTTATCCAAATCAAGGCACAGCTGCTTAAGCATTATCTTAACCATGAGGTTAGGGGAAGTCATCCCATTAAACGTATTATATTTATAAGCCCTCTGGTTGATCTCCTCTACGTTAGAACTTTCCATGGCATCGTTAAGCTGACTAACTATCCTCATAATGGCATTATATTCATCATTAATAGATCTTAAAGGTGCTAAAGAGCAATTTAAAGCGTACATTTTTCCAGAATTATTAATTTTATTGGTCAAAACATTTAAAAAGGTGGTCTTCCCAGATTGCCTAGGAGCATGGAGAATGAAATAAAATTCACTTTCTATCATATCATCCACCTCAGGTAGCCTAGGCAGAACTGGTAGCATGTAGTGCTTTTCCAGCACACAGGGGCCAGCGGTGTTAAATTTTTTGGGAGGGCAATGGCACATGAGTTTCTCAACTTGAGCTAGCTCTAAAGCGATAGATGGAAAAAACCTTTATCAGGAAATAGGGACGCGATCAGCTTTAGTCCTGATGGGCTATGAAAGATCTTAGCCTAAAAAAACTGGCCAGGCAAGCTGTAAATCAGAAGCCTTTCACCATCTTTAAGCCAATAATGATCGAAGCGCAAAAACCCCTAAAAAGCAAAGTAGTCTAAAAAATTAACTAGTAATAAGGCCCTGTTACAATTTTAAGGACTGATAAAGGTGACTTTTTGCGCTTCGATCATCATTACCTTAGACAGAAAAAGTATCAACAGTGTGGGCCATATTGTTAGTAGGAAAAAAAACTCAGCCTGTAAGAACCAAATGATGCTAAAATTGAGTTTCGAATACTTGGCTTTATCGGGAAGCTTAAAAGTTAGAAATTTTATAAAAAAACAACTTTATTTCTGAAGATCAACCTCAATGGGCAAATTTTTTGTCATCAACCTAATTAAGTAAAAACATATAAATTTGGTTGACTTATTTTTGATCGAAGCGCAAAAACCACTGAAAAGCAAAAATAATCTAAAAAACTAACTAGTAATAATGATATGTTACAAATTTAAAGACTGATAAAGGGCTACTTTTTGCGCTTCGATCATTTTTAATATGCCGCTAATTTTGAAGAACGTACGGTACAAATTTTTCCCCCAGAGAAGTTACCTACAAAGTTATCAATCTCCTGGTTATTATGCTTTAAGTCGGTTCTCAGCTAAAGGTCAAGGCTATGCTTAAATTATGTTAAATTTCAATTTCAATTCACGATATAATAAGCCTAAAGTTTTCGCTCAATGGTTGGCCTAAACGAGACAAGGTTCGGGCCAGCTCTAAAATACAAAACTCTTGATTATTTTCTGGAGACTCAATGACAGCGGTTTTTTTGGTAGTAAAAAATGACAAGCTGGCCAAAACCATAGCCTCGGCCTGCCTTGACCGCGGCTTTGAAAGCCGTAGGCTTGAGAGCCTCAATGAATTTTTAGATCTCCTAAAGCAAACTAACGAAAATAAACCAGACCCTAATCGCCCTTGGGTCATCGTCTTTGATCTAGCCGAATTAAACACCAAATCGGAAAAGAAAATAAATCAAACCTTAGCCGCCCTCCCCAAATCTGCGGCTATGATCGGCTTAGGGACTGGCTTTGACCAAAAAAGCGTGACCGCTTTTTTTCGCTCCGGCTTGCGTGATTATATAAACTTGCCTTTTGACCCGATGGAGCTGACCCAGGCCCTCAATAACGTGTTGGGCTCCTTTGCCGAACCCATGGTCCGTAAATACCCCTCTAAGAGCCCCGAAAAAGAGCCCCCCGTAGCTGCGGTGCCTTTAGAGCCGCTAACGCCACTTACGCCTTTAGCGCCAAAGAGTTCTGGTTTTTCAGCAGGACCGGCCAAAGGCTTAATCGTTGGGGAAGATTTAGGGCTTAAATCAGTCTTTAAGATAGTTGAAAAAGTCGCGGCCACCGATTCAACCGTTATGGTCCACGGCGAGAGCGGCACGGGCAAAGAGCTTATCGCCAGGGCCATCCACTACGCCTCTCCCAGGCGCGATAAGCCCTTAATCCCAGTTAACTGCGGGGCCATTCCCGAGGAGCTATTAGAGACTGAACTATTTGGGCACGAAAAAGGGGCCTTCACCAATGCCATTAAAGATCGCGTTGGCCGCTTCGAGATGGCCGACGGCGGCACTATCTTCCTTGACGAAATCGGCGATATGAGCCCTAAGCTTCAAGTTAAACTTTTAAGAGTTATTCAAGAGCATGAATTTGAGAAAGTGGGTGGAGATAGAACTATTTCAGTCGATATTAGGATCATCACCGCTACTCACGTAGATCTAACCAAGGCCGTAGAAGAAGGCCGCTTTAGGGAGGATTTGTATTACCGCTTAAACGTTATTCCCCTAAACATACCCCCTTTAAGGGAGAGGGCCTCGGACATCCCTCTCTTAGTTAATTATTTTCTTGAACG
>JAITQT010000218.1 GCA_031288745.1 Deltaproteobacteria bacterium | reverse complement strand
TTTAGACCTAATAGAGCACCTTTTAAATCTCTCTATCAAGCTCTGGTAAGAGTTCACAAGGTCTCGTTAAGACCGTGTCTTCCACTTCCCGCTCAACTGAAAATAAGGCTTAATATTGGGAAATGGTTGACATTTTTCTCGCAAATTGAAAAATCCATTAAAGCCATCCTTACAGACAATAGAAGGCGCGGCTAAGAGCTCAAAGTGCCTTAGGCCTCCTGACCTCCTTGAAGGACTTGTGAACAGTTACAATGAGTTTGAGTTTCGAGGCCAATTTTGATCGCAGCGCAAAAAGTCCCCTTTATCCATCCTTAAATTTGTAACATAGCCATATTACTAGTTAATTTTTTTAGACTATTTTGATTTTAAGAGGTTTTTGCGCTTCTATCAATTTTAACCCACTCAATAGTTACCTTAGCTAACAAAAAAAAGCCCGCTTAACAAAACGGGCCGCTAAAAATAAAATTTATGGCTCTTAGAGTGTCCGTTCACAAATGTGAACGTTTAAGGGCCCATTCACAAATGAGAACGTTGCGGTGCCAAGCCTATTGAAAGGGACGACATATCCCGCAACAATGTAGCCCCCTATAGGAGCTTAGTAATTTTAACATTAATCAAAGTTAAAATATATGGTTGGGGCAGAGAGCTAAGTAGAAACCTCAAAAGGACTAGTGTCAAGCTCTTAAGGGTATGCTAAAACTTAATTACAACTCGAAAGTCGCTACTAGCCGCAACGTGGGGAAAAAAGACTTGGTGAACGGTTACTAGATATAAATTAACTCCGGAAATCTACTATTAATCTGATTTCTTGGCGGCGAGGGTAAAATTGGCCTGATGAGGCTGTTGTTGGGTGCTGGCGAGGGCCTTAAGTCGCTAGAGGGGGGCTTAGGGGGCTCTATGGGGGCCGTGGGCGTTGGAGTCGTAGTAGGGGCTGTTAACGAATCAGAAGTGGGCGGAGTAGTTGATGAGGCCGGAGGGTCTTTTGGTTCATTTGGTGGGGCCAAGGGGGCGCAATTGTCTGAAGGATCAATAGCCTTATCAGGGCTTGAAGGTAGAGGCGTTTCGGTTGGAGGACTAGAGGAAGGGACCGCATGGTCTTTTAAGACCTCTAAACTTTGAAGAGCCTGGTCGCGCTCAATAATTAATTTTTGGTTATTTCCGCTTAGGACGGTTAAATTGGCCGTCAACTCAGCTACTTGTAGCAAAAGGAGTTGGCGTTCTTTTTGTTCGTTCTCGGCCAATTTTAACTTAGTTTCTAGATCTTTGTTGCGCACCTCAAGCCTATCTTTATTGGCGCTTAAATCGTTTAGAGAGTCGCTTTGACGCTTAAGTTCGGTTTCTTTGAAGGCCAAAGATTCGGCGGTTTGTTTGAGCTTGGTTTCGGTTTGGGAAGCCAGGCTGGAGGTTTGGTTAAGTTCTGTTTTACAGCTGGCGGCCGTTTTCTCCGCTGAGGCCAAGCGTTCGTGCGTCTCGGCGAGAGTTTTTTTGGCTTCCTTGAGATTGGAACTAGTTGAAAGCCACAAAATAAGAAAAAAGATTAGGCCGAGGCCAGCTATAATAGAAAGAGCGAGTTTAATAACCTTCATATGAACTCCCAAGAAGATTTTCGGTTCAAACGGAGGAGCAGGCCAATTAAAGAATAGCCAAAAATTAAGGCCAGCTTGATTTATCCTTCCATAGAAGCAAATTTAGTATAACATAAATCGAATTTAAAGAACAGATCATATTACCGATCTTATCAGTAGCTTCAAAGATCAGGGCCAAGATTATAAGGCGGTCCACAAACTCTATAACCGATCGAATGCTTACTTCTACTGCATATAGGGGTAAAATAGGGTTAGGCCAAAGGTTATCAAGATGGAATGTTAATTAAGTCGCTTAGGCTGGGCAAAAAAAAATAAATTAAGTTTTCCCCAAAAAATCGCCTATTAAGCGCCTAGACCTATAAGATCTTACAATATGTCTGAGTTAAAATCAAGGTTTTGAAGTCCATAATATAAATTTCAGTGGAATATTGAGCAAAAAGGCCCTTGAATTGTTGAGTTTTTTTATTTTTTTTATTAAATCAAATTAGATCTTGGGGCTTAAAATTGTCGACCCAAGGCTATGGCTTGTGTTCATTTTTATCAGTAGCGCTGGAAAACTCCGCCCTTCAGGCTGGGGATATAAGGCGCAGCCCGGTTTTAATCTTATTTATAGCCCCGGTTTCTTTGATTTTAGATATAGTTTGCCTAAATTGAAAATGGTCCTCTGCCACGCTTTTTGCGAAATGAATAGATAACTCGACGCAGAGCCTCCCCATAGTTTGACATAATTGAGGGTTTAGTTAGCTCAGAAGGCAGATTCAAAAAACTCCTTTAAGGCTGCTTATCCATGAAATCGCTAAGGCTTTTGGCGGATAAAGAATTAGGAAAAAGTTTATGGTCGAATCATCTAACCTAAGGGGCAGCCTAAAAATTATCACCCGCAAGGTGCTTGAGGGCGATAGTTAAGGCGCAGCAAAGATATCTTATATCGAGTATAATTAAAGTAATTAAGTTAAAACATAAAATTATTAAATATATAATTGATATTTTATTATATATGATTAATTTTAGGTGGGCTGGTAAGTGGTAAAAAAAATTAATATTTAAATCTAAACCATGGTGTAGTTAGGAAATTTCGAAAAGACTAAAGTTCAAATTTAGAAAGCCTATTAAACATATCTTGGCGTAGAATCGCTGTTGTTATTAAGGCCAGGGGAACCATCAATGGATATTACCAATAAAAAAGGACCACTTTTGGGAACGAAAATTCGATTTATTAAGCGCTTTAAGAGCCCCTTCCATTTAAGATTTAGCGATCTAGTGCGGTCTGAGGAAAAAATAGAGGAAGTTTTAGGGCTTTACCTTAGCTAAGTGGCCCTCCTAACTGGCGACAGTTTCAACATTAAACACTTAAAAGCTTGATTACCCTTATCGTAACCGTTCACCAAGTCTTTTTTTCCCCACGTTGCGGCTGGTAGCGACTTTCAAGTTGTAATTAAGTTTTAGCATACCCTTAAGTTCTTAACATTAGTTCTTTTAACGTTTCTACT
>JAITQT010000196.1 GCA_031288745.1 Deltaproteobacteria bacterium | reverse complement strand
AAAATCATTTCTGCGGAAAGGTTAAGCGCTCAAATGGTGGTCGTCACCAGAGAAGCTAATTTTGACAGGGCCATGGATTTGGTAACCGAAGGCGTATATTCAGTCGTCCGCTCACCCATCTCCATTGTTAGGCTAAGGCAAATCGTCTCCAAGGTGATGGAAAATAAAGAAATCTTCGAGGCCCTTGTCAATAGCGGGGCCACTATCGACGGCTTAAGCGATCTGTTTATCTTTCGCAACCTGGCCGGACACTTTGAGATAGAACCCTTATTAAACTCTTTATGCGAAACCGCCGTTAAGCTCACCAAAGCCGTTCGGGCTGAGGCTTGGACCGATACGGTTTTAGCCCCTCGCCTCTTTGTTTCTAGCGGTCCGAAGGAAACTAAAAACGAGTTTGACTTAGTGCTGAGCCTTACCGATATGGGTAAACATATTGGTGCCTTAAGATTAATATTTAACGATATAAACATCTCCGAGACTCTCGATCATGGCTCTATCAACGAATTAGTCTGGGCAGGCTCTTTATTTCTAGGCCAAGTCATAAAATTTGAAGCGGCCATGAAGATGGCGTCTAGAGACTACTTAACGAACCTACCCAACCGAAGGGTCTTTATGGAGTCGTTAAATAGAGAATTTCATTTAGCTAAGCGTCACCAGTCCCCTCTTAGCCTTATAACCCTAGATCTAGACCATTTTAAAGAGGTCAACGACGCTTACGGTCATCAGACCGGAGACGATGTGTTAAAATGGCTGGCCAACGCGATTTCCAGCGTCACCAGAAACGGCGATCTAGCCGCTCGGGTGGGAGGCGAGGAATTTGCCATATTATTACCCCAAACCAGCATCGATCAAGCCCAAACTTTGGCCCAGCGACTTAAGGAGGCTTTGTCGCTCAATCCCCCTCCGAATTTCCCCAATAGCGCGCACCCCACGATTAGCCAAGGAATAGCCGGCGTTGAGCATTTTCTAGTCAATTCGCCTCAGGATTTGGTATACTGGTCTGACCAAGCCATGTACCTGGCTAAACGGGAAGGCCGAGATACCGTTAGAAACGTGGCTGATCTCCCCGTTAATAATAAGTCTCAGGATGTTCAATATGTCTTCCAATGAAGAGCGCCGCAAAGGGCTGAGGGCCAACTTACCGACCCAAATGCTCTTTAACGTCCTTGATAAGCCAAATGAATATATCAGAGGACAAGACTCCACCGTCAAACGCCTAGCGGCAATGGACTCTGAGCCTTTGCCCAATTTAACTAGCGCCTCTCAGATTTTGCTCCATCGTATTGACCGTAAACTTTCTTTAATCTTAAGTATCCTAGCGGAAACCAGCGCTAGAAAAAATTATACCAACCAGGCTTTAGTCCAAGATATCTCGGAATTCGGGCTGGCCTTTGGCCATCACAGCGAATTTCCCATAGGCACCTGCCTGGAAATAGGTTTGGTCTTACCCTACACCGACGGTCGCCTAATGGATATCCTAGGCCGGGTGGTACGAACCTTTAGCCCAGAAGAAAACCTGACCGGAGAGCGATACGTCTACGGTTTGGAATTCACCGACGTCTTATCAAGCGATCAAAACGAGATCGTCCAGTGGATCTTTACCAAACAACGCGAGGAAATTCGTCGTCGCCGCGAAAGAGCCTAAAATCCGATTTCTTTTCCAGCACCTTTATCTCGGTTTTTTTCACCGCAATTAAGGCGCTTTTTTCTTTTTCCTAAAACTAATTAACAAAACTTAGAAGCCAGACTAAGGTTCGAACTTAAACTGAAGTTCCTTAGTCGAAAAAAATAAAAGCCTTAATAATTACTACATCTCACTTTTAAAAATAATTTATATCAAAGGTTTTAGCTTTGGTTCTCATCTCTAAAATCAGGACAATTTTCGGTTTGATGTGGTTACAGAACGCCGAAGATACTCTTTTAAGATTTCGTTAAGCATTTCAAGCGCCAGTCAACTTTTGCAGGGCAAAACCCTCTAAGATTCTCCCAGGGTAATGGTATTGATACGTAACGCAAATGGTGCATGTAGCAACGCTAAAAGCCCTGGATGGCTTAATCCCAAAGCTTTTATGGGGTTTAAAACCGAAGTTCGAGAGCGTTTGGGTCGGGCCTAAAGGATAGAGGACCCTAACATTATCGCTCCTCCTAGTCCCCACAGGGTGGCGGATGGGTCCGTAGTACTGATAAAACGTCTACTTGATAAGCAAACGAAGACACCAGTTAAAAAAACTGCCCGGGGGAAGAGACCCACACTGTTAGACGCACGTGAAAGTAAAAATGGGACCAAATATTGGGAAACCTAGAAAGTCGAATAAAGATCGAAGCGCAAAAACCCCTTAAAAGCAAAGTAGTCTAAAAAATTAACTAGTAATAAGGCCCTGTTACAAATTTAAGGACTGATAAAGGTGACTTTTTGCGCTTCGATCAATAAACGGTTCAGCAATTACAAGAAGCACTATATGAGAAAGCTAAGAGCAACCGACTACCGCTTCTAATACTTATACGGCAAGATATGCTGAAGATACGTTCTTGAAGAGGCTTATCATCATGCCAAAAGCAATGACGGCGGGCCGGGAGTAGATGGCTTGACCTTCGAGATAATCGAAGCGAGAGGAGCGGATAACTGGTTAAATTCTTAGGCGAACAATCTCCGGGAAAATAATTATAGCCCCGAGGCGATCCTGAGGGAGAAATTCAGGCCCATACGGCTGCAAACAGGGACCTATTGGGAGCCAGCGATGTTGTTAAAGGACTCAATGAAGTAATGAGAGGCAGGGCCAATAATTATTAAGATAGGCGCAGTGTCTAAAGGATATAGAATGATGTCCAGATACATAGTACGTCGGTTTCGTCAATGGCTTAAGAGAAAAAACAAATAGAGAATAATGGGATATAAAAGCTACCCTGATAAGCGTATATATAAACAATACGAGCCAATCGATCTATTTGAGCTAGCACCTAAGTACTCGAATTACGAAGTCAAGAAGTCACAGTGAGGAAACCGGATGCGGAAAAACCGCCTGTACGGTCAACCCATAAAGGGGAAACAAGGCACCAAAAAAAGACACAAGGTTCATCATCGAAAAAAAGTTAACCGCAAAGAAAAATCAGAAGCGAAAAAATTAGAGATCCCTTTCAAACTACCCGACCCCAATCTCCCCGTAGAGCAGATCGAAATTAAGCCCGAATCGTTAACTTGTCAATATTGCGGGACTGATTTAAAGCCCAGCCCGAAAAATGATCGCCGTCAAGAACAGATATAATAAAAACCTAACCCGTTTATACCCAGACTCAAAGCTGCCAAGACTCGGTGTCTTAGCTTCCAACACTTATAGGCTAAGAAAGAGTGAGTATTTTAATAGAGCCCTATACGTAATGGTTTCAGGTGCTCATAGCTCCATCCTTCCCGACGGGTGGCTTATCCTTAGGCTTGATTTTGTTGTCCTAAATGTTGGGCCTATCCCAACTAGGGCTTGACAGCTCTTCCTATAGCCTCCGCAGCGTCCTAGAACATAACTTTGAGTGATATCAAGCGGCTACTCGCCCAACCGAACTGAGGGAGATGTCCTCGGCTTTTTGACCTTGTTCGGTCGCTCTCGATTTAAGAAATACGTCTGAGCATTTATAACCAGCGGCTTTTAGTTGTTTTTTTCAGCAATTTTTCTTGGACGGCTGTAAAAATTGACCTATATTCTCCTATACCGAATTTGCCAACTCCCCAAGATCGTGGGGAGATTCCCTTCCAAGTCTTCCTCCAAACTCGCTTTCAACCGCCCAAGCGCCCCGTCTATTGAGTTTAGTTCCAGTGCTTTCCCGCCAATAACAAAATTCGTTCCATAATCCGTTAAAAAAAATTCTCTGAGGCAGCCAAACCGGCGAATCGTCATATTTTCTTGCGCGAATATTTTCGGAGATTAAAAAAAATTATTAATAGTTCCTCTGCTCAGTTTATGGGAAAGCCAAGCCTTGGAGCACCATTAACGGCCCCGCCGCAGGCAAAGCATCTAGTTTTTGAGTATTTGTTATGTGATAATTGTAAGAAGGCCTTCAAACTAGCCTAAATGTTGCCCGGCCTAATTCACGAGCGTGCGAGGCTAGGAAGAAACATGAAGAAACTACCGGTTACCGATCAGCCTTTTCGTAAGATAATATCAGAAGATCGGCTTTACGCCGATAAGACCGACTACATCTTTGAAATGATAAAT